>JANXCS010000006.1 GCA_025060105.1 Pseudothermotoga sp.
TGCCAATTGCCATCTCTTTCAGAGAGTATCTCTTTTCGGACAGCAGATTTATAAGTTTGGAGCCTGGGGGGTTTGTTATTATTGCCATCTCTTTCAGAGAGTATCTCTTTTCGGACCATAGAAAGAAACGGGGTCCGTGGACTCCGAACGCTCGCTATTGCCATCTCTTTCAGAGAGTATCTCTTTTCGGACTGTTAAAGCAGGTATATGAAGCAGGCGTCTGGGGGGTCTGATTGCCATCTCTTTCAGAGAGTATCTCTTTTCGGACTAGCGAATACATCGAAAGATATGGTTTAAAGGGACTCCGTATTGCCATCTCTTTCAGAGAGTATCTCTTTTCGGACCGTGTTTTTTTGAAAAGATCATTAATTCAAAATTTCGGTAATCGAATTTCCAAACCTAACGTTGTCGATGTTAGATGCAACTAAATATTTGGGGGTTTTGTTACTCTTTTTAGCTTGAGATGCGGTTTCGTAATCTCTGTACATGAAACGGCTTGTCTGCATGATTCATATTTTTGGGATGTGGTCTGGAAATGTTTCATCTTAATGTAACAGTGTATCCAAATTTTGTTCAAACAAGCTTCAGATGTCTCTTCACTTGTCAAAGACCATAATTTTACGTACGTGGAACAAAGATCATGTCCTAGGGATTTTGATGTTGGAAATAGGGTATGTAGAGTTTCCATTCATCTTTCAAGAGTGACACCTTATCGACAATGTAGATGGGATAAGGTAGCTTCAAATTCACGTATGGTGTCGGATGGAACAATCTGGTCGTGAGATAGATTTCGTATGCTATTTGCTCTTCAGAAAGGTTTGATCTGTTAGTATGGATATTTATCTCAACCCCTTTTTGCAAGTTGTACGTATCAGCAAAATAGATGTACTTGTTTTTCTGGAGTTCTATTAGCTTTCCTTTCAAGTTCATGGATGAGTTTATGTTCGAGTTTTTGTTGATCTCAACTATCACATAATCCACTTTTAAGATATCTAGATGATTTTTCAATTCTGTTGTGTCTTCTATGAACAATCCGTCGCGAATCAAAAAGAGTATTCTTGGTGGAACGCCATTTGAGAGTGTGTAAAGATCAATAGATCTAGCGATATTTTTCAACAGTAGGTTCATGTCTAGCCTTTCATCCAACTTTAGATTCAGTTCTTGATCAATGTACAGTATTTTTCCTTTAGAATCAACAGCCGCAAAGGCATAGTCGGATCGTCTTTTGTGATGATCATGACTCAGATCGAATCCAGTGTACAGCGCACCGTTTGAAAGACCAGACAAATAATACGGTTGAGATCCTGGAACAAAATTGATCGTTTTGTAAGCAAAACTCTTCAGAACGTAGACTTGATTTTCAACGATTTTCGAAACTAGAATGGGTAGAACTATAAGGTTCTTTGGGAATTTTTTCAAAAATTTTCCAAGGCCATTGTAAGTTTTCGAAAGAAGGACGATCACGACTGTTCCATTCGGTAGAGCTCCAAGTTTTTCAGAGTCTAAAAGCTCGAGGTCCTCTTCTCGATATAAAAATTCGACTGTTTCAAAACTCTGTACGTTGGGTACGATTGATCTTAAGGTCTTCATATAAATGGAATTGTCTGAGATTAATTTGTCTATAAGTTGTTGCCTTTGCTCTTTTGAAAGCTTATCAGGAAGCAGGAGCACTATTCTCAATCGGCTGGGTTTGACTCTCCAGCCAAACTGAAAGACGTCTCTAACCTGGTTCGATTTACCTTTGGCAAATTGGTAGACAATACCAAAGTTCTTTATACTACCTTGTTTCAAAGAATAAGGTTTCTTTACATCGATCAGTTCTTCCAAAAACTTCAACTCAGTCGGTAACTTTTTGAACAGTGAGGGAATTTTATTCGTATAAAGTTCGTAAATTTCCTTTGAGATTTTCAATTTTTCCATTTCTTTAGGGGAGAAGTTGAAGAAATAGTTCTCAGGTTGAGAAACTTCTTTCTGGAAATGTTCGTTTATTTGTATGACGAGCTTTCCGTTTTCAATACAAACGAAGGGGAAAGATCTACCTGAAATAATGTTGAGCAGGAATGCAGACCTCACTGTTGAATGGAGTGCCGATTTGGTAGATAGAAACACTAGACGGGGATTGATCGATAGATAAAATTTTTCGTCAATTTGATGGATTCCAATTCGATAAGCTTCGAAATAGGAGACTTCTGGATGGGTTCGTAACGGTGTTTTCGTTGCCAAGGAAATGTACAAATGTTGTGCTGCTTTGGCAAATTTATTGTCTTTGAAGAGTTTTTCGATATAGCTGTAAAGAGTTTTAACAAAGAGTGTCACGTCGTTTTCAACTATTTGCTCTTTCTTTTTGTACATGCTTGAACGCTCTGGTAATATCTTCACATTCCTGTTTGTAAGAGGCAGTTCAACCCAGACGAGATCTGAAGAGTGGACGAATCTTATGTTGTTCATCCGTGACATATTTCGAGCGAACTGTTCTGGAGAGCTTTCAGGGTTGTAATAGAAAATCCTTTTTACCTTGTCAGGGATGACGATTCTGTACAGATTCAGTTCCATCGGTGAATCCTCCTCATATAACGATCACATCTTGGTCGAAGAAGCGCCCTTTATCCTTACCAATCGTAACTATTTTGTCTCTCACGCCTTTAGTTATTGGGTATATCCTCACCGTATCTTCTTCAGGTTTAATGCGTTTTTTAATACCACGTACGAGTTGGTCAAGCTGTGATTCAGCGAGTTCTGTTTCGAAAACGCTGTATTGAACCCTCACACCGTAGCTTTCCAGGTAATCAGACAATTCTTTCCGTCTTTTATCGTCAGTCACATCGTAACTCACAACGAAAAGCACGTTTATCACTTCCTGAAGTAGGGTATATAGTGTTCGTCTTCACCTAGTACTACGCGAGCGTAGTGCCTAGCTTGCTTTTCGAAAATCGTTCTCACATAATTCTCCTCGTCGTCCAGGTGGTATTTCATCTTGCTGTTCAAACGTTCCTCGAATTTGCTTATGAACCTTTTCAAAGCGTCTTTTGTGAAGTGAATTATTCCTCCTTCGATCTCTTCGAAATCCTGAATCGTGAACTCGTTTCTGTTGATCGCGTTCACCACGAAACTGTCCACAAGTATGCATCTGTACTCCTCCGTGAGATCAAACAACAATGATTTCTTCGAAACGTCAACGGTATGCAAGTTCCCGAGGTATGGATCGAGCCCCACAGCGTTCAAAGCTGCTTCAATCTCGTTGTAAAGTAAGCTGTAACCAAGAGAAAGCATTGCGTTTATCGGATCTTTTGGAGGATGTGCGACCCGCTTTTCAAATTTGAACTGTTCACTCTTGAACAATTTTCCAAAGCCTTGGAAATAGTACCTTGATCCGATCCCTTCCAGTCCGATTATTTGTTCGATGGTATCAGCCAAGGAGACTTTCTCGATGATTTTTCTCAAAGCTGCCATTTCCTCACCGAGGAAGCCTCGGGGTAGATTTTTACTCCTGTTGCTCAGAAAATCATAGTAGTTTTTTAATTTTCCAGTGACTATGGCTCGCGCCATTTTCAACTTGAAAGCAGCGTCGTTGTATCTTTCGTATTGTTTGAGTCTAAGCAGAACATTCCTATATTCATTTGTACAGAGTTTTCCTCTGTATTTGCCGTACTGGGTCATGAACACGACCTCGATCCCATTTTCCAAGAAGTAGTTGATCAACTGGGTGGTCATCGATATCATGCCCATGAGATTGATCTTCTCGATTTTTTTGAGCGGTATCTCGGCTAAAATTTCACCTTGTTTTGAAACGATAAGCTTTCCGGATTCTTTGGAAAGTAAAGCACCTTGTTCGGTCACGTACAGTACCATACTTTCCCTCACAAGATGATTTGTATCTCTCCGTTGTTTTTTCTGACGACCATATTTTCCACGTGTATCTCATCATTTGTCATCTTTAAGGCTAAAATCGTTTTCAGCGTTTTTATTTGAACTTCAATTTCTGTTTTTTTCCTCGTTTTGTCCAAGATCTTTCTAACCAGATCTCTCACATCGACCTTTTGAAGTACGAATGAAAGACAGTCTACAGCAAAACAAATGGGACTGTTGAAGACCGTTTTGAATTTACAGTTACAACGTTCCAAGCTCAAAGCGATGGATTTGTTCACGATTTGTTCTCTTATTTCTTCACAGCTTATGGGAATAGAATCCAAGCTGTTCAGAATCGCTTCCAGTCTGTGTTGGGAATAGTTTATAGTGTTTTCAAGCAAACTAGTGAGGAATCTTTTCGATTCCTCGAGAAATCCACAAGCTGCGATCAGGATGTATTCTTCATCGGTCGTTATGTAAGCGGATTTTTGAATCTTTTCAGCGATTTGGTTGAGGACATGACACGATTGGATCACGTGATTGATCGTGTCCGAAGTTTTTGCATGATCGATCTCACTTCTGATGATCTTCTTTATGTTCTTTTGAGTATTTTTTGGCTCATCAATGCGTGGAAGTTCATGCGAGTTTTGTTGCAACAAATCATTGTAGAGCCGTTCAAGGATCTTGACATCGTTTTGTTCCATTTTCATGAGGTACTCAAGTTGGTTGGAAACTGGTTCGAGATTTTTGTCCACAAAAACACACCTGTTAGCCGTTTTTCTGTGAACACCGAGAGGTAACTTGATGAGATTACCAAGACCTCCAGCTGTGTCAGACTGCTTAGGAAAGATTTCTACGCTGATGTGTTCTGGTATGGAAATTTCAGAAACTATTCTTTTCAAAACTAGCCTTACTTTGTAAGCTTGAACCCACGTGTTGAAGAAGATCCACACGTGATAACCTTTGTTTCCGCTGAACTCGAGGTAGTGTTTGATGCCCTCGATTTCCAATTCTTTGCAGATTTGTTTAACCACCTCTTGACAGTTCAAAAGTGCCTTTTCTCGATCTTTCAAGACTGTGTCTTTGAGATCTACATCGAAGGCGGCGAATTTTATACAGTTGTCAGACCTCAACGGATACACTCCAATAGTTTTGGATCCTTCTAAATGATCAATGATGTCTCTTTCTTTCATCGGAGACCTCACTGGGTAGTATCCAGTACTCGTTTGAACGGCGAACACGTCTTCTCTACCGGAGAACAGTTCAAGAAATTTCTTGATGACACGTTGGTCTATTTGGTTCACTTTTAAATCGTTTTTGACAGGGTTCACCGTACCTAGTTTTTCGTAAATCAATGCGGCTAGATCGGTCATTCCAAGTTCTTCGTAAACTTGTGCAAGTTTTTCCATGTACTGTTTTTCGGCTGTTTTTTGAACCAAGATTTCGAGAACTTCCCTCGCTTTCTCATAACGTTGAAACTCCAACAGTAAGTTGGCGTATTTTTGGAGTGAACCGTCCTCCACGCATAATTCGTTGAAGGCTTTTTCGTAGTATTCAAGAGCTTTCACGAAGTCAAATTCTTCCTCTGCTTTCAAAGCCAACTCTTTGAAGTTCAAGGAATCACTCCTCATTCGATGGGCAATCTCTCGATCTGACCGAGTCCCATCGTCGTTTTGTACCCAACACCCGCAAAGAAGGCAAAATCGGCGAGCACGTTCGTGATTTTCAGTAGTTCTTGGTTGTTCTCTGGAACTTTGAAGATGACATCTCCGACGAATCCTTCGAGATAGAAATCTCTAAAAATCACCCGTTTGGATATGGTTTTCCTCTCGAGTATCGAAATCTCCTTGAATTGTTTTTCAATCTGCTGCTCTATCTTAAATTCGGAAAATTTGTTGAATTTTCTCAAAAGACTGAAAAAGACTTTCTCCGGCACAGGATATCTGTTATGTTCATCTCCCGATCTGAAGAGCGTTGGTGTGTGGAACCTAAGTTTTATAAGGTTCGATTCTAATGGGCTGAGGAAGAGTTCTTGGGCAGATGCGTGTGCTGCCCATTTACTGTGCTCTTTGTCGAAGAATATCTCGACTATTCTGTAGGGTATGTTGCCTATTTTCATTTCCTGTCTCAGTGCATTTTTTTCTAGTAAACTCGCAATCATGGAATCGAAGATCTCATCGTTCAGCATTGTGATTCTTATGAAATAAAAGGAGTGTTTGTTGATGTGTATAGGCTCATCAACGTTAAGGCCTAAAAAGGATGAAACTGTGAACGGCTTTTCTTTTTTCTCATCGTGAAGTAACTTCGCCATTTTTGGATCGGACTTACTGATAAGGTCAAGAAAAAAACTGTGTACTTTCTGACCGGGGTAAAAATCGTATACACCTTCATCTAAAGCTTGTAGTTTGATGACCACACTGTGAAAGATACGCATCACCCCTCAGCTTTTTGTAGACTCGTTAACGGATTTCCTTGGTTGAGAAAATATCGCCGCGGCAAGGGCGTTGGAAGTGAACAGGCTTTGATGTTGTCTCATGGATAGACCATTGATACCTGTGTACGGCTTCGTTCGTGTGCTGAAAAGATTTGCATCTTTAGCGAAGTGTAAAAACAATCCAAGCCACATACCCGATATTGCAGCATTGTGATGTTTTTTTGCAAAGTTCAGAAAGGCTTGAAATAATTTGGACTTTGGAACATAGCCATGTTTTTCTGATTCTACCGCGAGTGCCACTAGAAATCTGATGACAAACTCGAGTGTTAGACCGATGAGTATGCTGTGTGTGAAAAAGTTCCTATGTTTTCCCACACCAAATTTGGTGTCGATATCCGGGAGTCCCCCTTCAAGATCAAAACCACCGCTGACCAAGAAAGCAGACAACGCTACTATTGCAAAATCGATCGCGGTATCGACCTTTTGCTGTTGAGTCATGCTCTCCCAAGTCTTTTTAATCTTTTCTGCTCTGCTTTTCAGCTGGTCCTTCAGGTCGATCAACCACTTCTTCGGAGCGGCCCACTTTTCTTCTCTTACAGTTTTACAGAGATATTTTGTAAGCTTCACGGAGCTCACCACAGTGAATTTCATAAAACTGAAGATGTTTCTTATTTTCGTCTCGATCGTCACTCTCAAAGCTTCCTTGAGAGCATTAGAAGCTATCTCAGCCATTTTGTCATCTGAAATCAGATTGCGTAGAGCCAACAGATCTTGTTTAAGTTCTTCCTGCATATTCTCTCCCCCAACTATCTCGGAAGTTCACTCTTCACCAACTTCGAAAACCTCTACGTCTCCAAAACCATACTTTCTGTTTTCTCCAAAACCCGCGTATCGAGAAAATTTCATCAGGGCGGAGGCATCTTCGTTCAACGTTCTGATAGTGATATAGGTGTTCGTCCTATCAACTTTCATTGAGGCAAAGAGATATTTTGGTTTGATATTTATACCGAGGAACATCGAAAAATCGCTGATGAGTTGTTTGAAACTTATGACGTCGGCGTCGTAAATCTTCAGAATGTACGTGCTCGGAGGTGTGAAGAGTTCCTTGGTGAGGGTCCATTCAAAAAATGGGTTGTCTGATCTGAACGAGCTCTTCAATTCGTTCGGCAGGTTCAGTATGAAAAATCGAAAGAGAGCGGGTAATGGGCTAGATAGCACCAAGCAGTTACCGTGTTTAGTCCGAACCGGTCCCATTACCCGTAAAGTACCATCCGGCGCATTCAGAACGAACTCATAAATGGCTTCATTTATATCCTTGATAAGTTTTAGGACATACTGCCATTTTTCTTCATGATCATTGAAGATTTCACTGGTGTAAATGGGAAATCTACCAATCATCGTACCACCTGGAACGCGAACCAACCGATCGGTGATATGATTTGACCGTTACTCAAAACAACCCTTCTGGAGAGAGGAGCCACATCATTTCCGTGGGGCTTTATCAAGTTTCTCACATTTTTTCTGAGTTGATCATCGAGCAGGATGAATAAACTGCAAGCTTTCAGTCCTCCGCCGTAACCTATGTGAATCTTGTTCGGTTGCTTTTTTAGTTCTTCAAGAATTTGACGATATTTGGAATTTTCGTTCTTTAAATCTCTCAATTCGTCTTCTACAACGTCTGTGTACATTTCTCGGACGCAATCTAAAACCTGTTCGATCGATCTTGGCACGTTTGAAAAATTTTTTGACAACTCCTTCTGAATCGCTTCTAAGCCGTTCATATCGAAAATAATCTCAACTTCCAGTTCAATAGATGGAGCGGCAGCTTCTATGAGGAAGGTGCGTTTTATAGAACCAGGATCGAGTCTCTGTGACTGAACCTTGACGATACCGATTCTCAATAGGCAGAAAGGTGTGTTGATCAAGTTTGAATCTCTCACGATCAGAAACCTCGCGAAGTCAGAGCGAAGGTCGTTCTTGATCAATCTCAAGTGGTTGTTGATTTCTTTGGTGATGTGTTGCAATTCTTGTTTTCTTCTAGCCGTTCTCAAAGCGTTTGCAACCAAGTTTCTAAAGTAACCAACGTTCCTTTTCATCAAACAATACTCTATGGCAGTTCTTATGGCGCCTTTTATGGAACTACCGGGTATGTACATGGCACCTGAAGGGTGTTTTATCATCTGGAGGATCTCACCATCGATTGTCCCTACGTAGTTTTTTAACTGATAGAAAATGTCATTATCATGGTTTATTTCCTTATCCACCCTTTGAACAGTCTCGTTCACAATCTTTTTGAATTCTTTTCTGATGTTTGGATATTTGTGAAGAAGCCTGAAAAAAGACATGTCTCGAAGTCTGTAATATGTATCACCAATCTTCACGATTTGACAGGGAACGTATTTTTCACCAGAGCCTATGAAGAATGGGGTTAGCGATTTGAGTTTTAATACCACACTTTGTTTCATACTCCATCACCACCGAAGGCTACAGTGATCGGTGAGGTTTGAATGAAATAGTCTTCTATTTTGGCAAGGCCACGTCCTTTTATTGGAAATGGAAATGTGCTACCTTCCATAAGATAATTTAGATCTGCCTTGACTTGAACTGAATCTTTTTTGAAACCTCGCTTCCTCACAACTTTATAGTAACCTTCGTTCAACCTCTCAATTTCATCTACGTTCGGTACAGATAAAGACAACGTGCAGTGATATTTCCCACCTTGCTCAAACAACTTGGGCAAATCGACCACTTTAAAGTTGAACAAGCCAAAACCATACGTTGAATCCCCACCGATACCACTGTCTGCCAAGATTCTCAGACACTCCATCAATAAGCGTTCATAGGTATCTGCAAATTCTAAAATTACGCACGGAACATAGTCTGGTTTGACATGAGCAACCTCTACGAAGTAGAGCATCGATTTGTTGGTGTTCCTGTCTAGAGCATTTCTAGGGATATTCGTGACGATCACGGGTTGATCCATTAATGCAGATTCTTCAGGATTCTTCAAAGATAGCTTTGATAGATACACGTAGTTTGCATTTTTCAATCTTTTTGGATTCTCTAAGGAAAGAGAATCAAGGATCAAAGGCTTTGGAATGAGAAAATCGTTCGCGTGTTGGAAGATCAAAGAGGAACATTTCAAGCTTTTCGCAAAATTCTCAGCTTCCTCAGGATTGAGTTTGAATGCCCAGTAAACGAGAGCACCATGGATCGTGTCCGAATGAATCGTTGGGAGGGTAGAGTCAGATTCATCTCCCCTTCCTATCCTGAAACCACCCTCAAATTCGATGAGGATGAGTTTTTTCATTTCGATCATCCCTTCAAAAGTTTTTGCTTCAGCTCTGAAACTCTTTCTTTCAAGCGTGAAACACTTTTATCCTTCAAATCAAAGGAAATCACATTTTGTTGTTCCCCTTTGTAATAACTTTCAGGTTTGACGATCAGCCTGTCTACTTCGAATCTAACTTTTCCGTATCCTCTAGATCCACTAGAACCGATGTAATCATCCTCGATCAGTTCAAGGGCAGTGAAGATGTTCCTGAGGTCTTCTTCGATCTCATCAGCTTTTTCAGCTGTGTAGATTATTTCAAATGAGAATTCAGCATTTGCTGGGACTCTTTCAAAGCTTCTTGGGCTTGCATGACAAGTTACTCTATCGAGAGCGTTTTCCATCTTCCATTCCGTGTACGGAGCATCTGTTTCCATTCTTTCCAAAGATTCTCTCGATTCTTCTGTCAGATGAGCGTCTCTAACGATTATCCTGGAAGGTATGTTGGTCTTTTCATCATTGAACTTCGGTGAGGAGCCGAAGAGTCTGCAGATTTCACATTTAGTATCAGCACACTCATGCCTTCTGATAGCATTCTTACCAGAACCATGGAGTTTGAGTTCCTTTTTCTTCAACCTTTCCAGCAACGCTCTCATTTTTCCTTTCAGTGAACTTCCAGGCAAGTAAGGTTGACCAGTGAGTGGGTTTCTGATCACTGGGTTGTCAAGTCCCCCTATGGAGATACCTATGTCCGATCCACCGACTCTTGTTCCACTTAAAAGGACGATCCGTCCAGAGATGATGTACTTGCCGAGTATGGGTTTGATGGATGTTTCGTTCATCTTCCTCTACCTCCTCTCTGAAGATTTTCATAATGTTCACTCTTCATTTGTTCGTAATATTTGACATAAGCAATTATAGAATCATAGAATTTTTTGAAAAATTCAAAATCTTGGTGATCCTGGATTTTGTCTATAGCTCCACTCAACACATCCTGTAAATCTTTCAGCTCTTCTTGGCGCCCTGTTTGGTAAGCGAGAAAAGCTTTAACAAAGATTATCTCATCGAGTATTTCTCTTTTGAATTTTTCTGAATCTTTTAAATATAAAGATCTGTTCATCGAATATCTGCTCCAGATCTTGGTTATATGGCTGTGAAATCTTCTGATTTGTGTGATGGTTATTTTTTTATCAATGATGCCTTTGGCGACATTTTCTGAGAAACCGATCATTTTAGAGACATCCCAATTGGAAAGCTTTTGTAGACACTTAATTTCCTGTAAGTTAATCATTTTCATCCCTCCTTGCCTTGAGATCCATCAACTGCATGACACTGTTTAATGCTGGAATATCTTTAGTTCTGATGAGCTTGACGAAATCTCTATCATTTTGGTTCTCTCGAGCTTCAATGTAAGCTAAAAAAGCCTTGTTTAAAGGTGATTCTTCCAGCGAAAGCGTTAGAATTTTTCTCAAAACGCTTCTATCCACAACACCAACTAGGCTCGATAGTTGTTCGTACGCAGGGTATGTCTTTCCAGCGAATTCACTCCATTTGATGATTTGGGTCTTCTCTAGCTTCTTTCTTTGAGGATGTTTTTGTATACCGTGAGAAAAGACGAGACAATCTTTTCTGCTTTTTCCAAGTTTTTCGATGTATTCAGCCGTTTCCTTCACCTGAGAGATACTCTCCCTCTCATCAAACAGAACGAAGCCAGCAGTGTATGTGATCTTTTCGTTGTTTCCAGTGAATTTTCGAAATTCGATCTGCATTTCATAAGTAAAACGAAGAACATCTTCCCAACCACCAACAACGAAAAGATCGTCTCCACTCGAGTAAACTATTGCAAGGTTCTTCTCCTCAGCGATTTTCGTGATTCTGTATTTGAAGAAATATGTGAAGAGTCTTGAAAGTGTACTGATTCTCGACATAGTTTTGATCTCTAAGCCGTTTTTGAATATGTCACCAAGGCTATCGATGTCAGCTTGGATGCATGCAAGTTTCTTTCCTGCCGATTCTTCAGCCATTTCCTCGAACTCTTCATGTTTGGCGTATCTCGCTATATCGATGAATACGAGTTTTTCAGAGTTTTCTGGATAATTTTCAGGAAGGGTCAGTACGTAACTGGTTGAATTGGAAGGCTCGTCACTGAAATCGTATTTTTCATTGAGTATTTCAAATTCTCCCTCTGGATCACGCACAAAGTATTTTGCTTTCACCATTCGTTTACCATATTCGTACATCTGTTTGCAGAAACCGCACACGATTGGTTCTTCATTTTCCCTTATCGGCTGTAAATCTCTCACCCTTTTTCCGCATACTTTACATGTTTGTAGGTTTTGAACGCTTTTAATGTTCACAAGATCGAAGATCTCGTGAAGTTCTTCTTGAGAGTACATTCTGAGCTTTGCTTGACCCAATTTGTTCTTCAACCTTTGAAAAGCGTTGGAAGGATCCTTGACCTCGCTCAGTTTCATCGGTTCGCATTCTATGACCAGTTTGAGTTCAGGCGCTTTCTCGATGAGCCATCTGTTGATCTCGTTTTTCACTTTCAAAATTTTTTGAAAGTTTTGATTCGTATTGGACAAAACCAGATAGAAGTGTCCTCCTCCTATGTAGTGAACGTTCGTTCTGAAGAAGTTTGTTTCTTCGAGTATCTTGTCTACAATTATTTCTTGTAATACGTCTATGAAAAAACTACGACCCCTGAAGGAGCGCAGTGCACCTTTCGAAGAAACCTTCTTGATGAACCTTTGAATCCCAGAAACATCTCCTCCAACGAGTAGAAGAACTTCTTCTTCCGACAGCTTCTTAAGATCTCCATAATTATCGATTTTGATACCATTCGTCAGTATGTAGTCATAAAGCGAGAGTGCTATCATAGCGGTGACCTTCATATGGTCGTAGAGTGATATGTCCATAGTTCCAAGCTTTTGAGTTGACTGTGGTACGAAGGATAAATACCTGTACAGAAGAAATCTCAGATTTTCAATGTTCAATTTCAGTTTTTTTGCATCTTCTACGAGCATTTCGTAGAGTTTTCTGAAATCTTCTTCTTTCGCTACTTTTTTGTCCGTTGGTTGCTTCAACTCACCAACTGGTAAAGGTTCAAAGAAAGAGAAGCTGGTTGCATCCTTGTCTTTGTATATCCTTGCAAGAACGTTCTCAAGAGTTCTTAATTCTTCGAAACCTTCATCTTCTCTCGTTTGACGCTCAGAACTAGCCACGTTGTCGGCGTAACACACAAACCACGTGAGTTTGTCGTCATCGAGATCGCGTTCATGATGTTTGAAGATGAATTTTTGATAGGGTCCAAAGATGTACTCATCGTTAACCTTGACATCCCTAACGAATCGAGCACCCGCGATCGTGTGAGGCTCTTTTTGTAATCCCGCTCTTCTCACGAGTTTGCCTATATCGTGTATCAACGCACCGATGACTAGTTCTTCACGTTCGTTTTTCATATGTTCACCTCCTTTCTTTCAAAATTTTTTCGATCTTTTCTTTGACACACTCTAAAAATCTGTTTCTTCCAATCACCGTATGAACGGTGAGGAATCCCATCCCCTTTTTGCTTTTGAGTATGATTTTCAAATGGTCTGCTTCTATCCAGATGTCGTAACTATCTCCACTTTCCTTTTCAGAGGTTCCAGTTATTCTCACGGTTTTTACCCAAGGGAGCTTCGCTATTTCCTCGATGATGTTTTTGTTGTGCTCTTTGAATTTGGTTCCGTGCCTGATATCCGTAATGATCTTATTGGAAAAGTCTTCTTCGCACATGTAATCTTTATCTTCAATGGTTGAGCAGTCCCACTCGATGGTTTGAAGGTATATTTCACCGAGGGGGTTCAAAGACAAGCAGTTTTTGTTGTCCAAGTTTACTCTCTCTATGAATATCTTCAATTCGTTCGGCACGGCACCCCAATTTCGGAAACCAAACTTTTTGAGAAAGCTTTCTTCGTCTGTCGTATTTATGTATTCAAGGTATGCGAAGATGCTTGAATAATTTTTGTACACGTTCGGATCGAACTTCACAGGTATTGGAAGCAGTTCTATTATTTCATCGAAGGTTTCGAAGAGATAATAAACAGGTACGTTCAAAGCTTGTCCGAGAAGAGTAGCGTAGGCAATGGTTGCTTTGTAACCACCGGTGGCATTGATGATACTGTATTCCAAATGATTTTTGACGCATCTGGCCATCTCCCTGACCAGATTCCTGAGGCCTTGGAATTTGAATTCCAAACGATTTCTGTTGTCTAGTTTATCGATTTTCACGATCTCTACGCTGTTGAAGTCTAAACCGTTTGTGTTGTTTTCAAAATATATTTTGAGGATGTTTCCCACAAGGCTCCCCTCGGGTGTGTCAGAAACCAACAAATACATTTTCTGACGAGCAGATAGGAATCCTTTTTCAACCAGGCTAGCGACTGAATTGATCTCAGCACCCCAGATGTAGTTTCTTGGATCTTCAATTTTCCTCACAATTCGAGCAACTTCGTCAAATTTCCCCAATTTTGCAAATTCGAGTATTTTTTTCGGTTCTTCTGGAGCATTGAGTTTGCTAGCGTTACTGAGAAAGCTTGCACCAACTGTGCACACTAAAGTGTTTCTATACTTTCCAAGGTCCATGTTCTTTCACCTCACCATCATGGAAACAATTGTAAACTATTCATTTGCCAATGACCAAAAAAGTTCGTTCCCCAATTTTTATTGATCCTGTTGGACCTTTTTTATGACACTTGAAGATCACGAATTTTTAGTGGAGAACGTTCCACCCCCACACGTAAGATCAGAAAAGTTTCTTTCGTACAAACAGCTCATTCTTTCAAGATCGTTCAAATGGCTAGTGGCTTGGTTCGATTCTTTATTGTCTGCATACATATATTATATGTAAATTTTATGTCTCAGTTTATTCATTTCATAATTGAGCAAAGTCAGCGCTGAATTGGGACTCAGTCGATCGAAGATGTTTTTAAAGGCATTTGTACAAGTTCTTTGACTCTCATCTGAGGGATGATTGGCATTTGTTCGAGGTTCTCTCGAAAAAGAGTGAAAATTGTGAAGAAAAGAATGATTTTCATCCGTGGTGCGATTTGGACTCGACTTGGACAAAAGGTTCATTCCGACTCGGCAGGAAGGAAAAACGTGAAAAAAGGGCGGCAAAGCCGCCCTTCGATTTCATGCTTCCTCTTCTACGAATTTCTTCTTCATCCAGTCTTTCCCTTCGATCAAGCGTGTCACCATCATGGCCGCGACCGTATCACCAGTTGCATTGACCATCGTCGCGGGTGGATCGACGAGATAGCCGATCATCGCGATGATCGGGAAAGCTTCGGGAGGAAATCCATACAAACTGACGATCAACATTTCACCGATCAGTCCACCACCGGGAACACCAGACATGACCACACCACTGAGCACAGCAACGAAAAAGGCTGTGATGAACGTTCCTGCACCAGTGAAAGGCATTCCAAAGATTCCAAACAGGAAGGAGATCTTAAGTATAGCGCTTATACATGAACCGTCCATGTGCATCGTTGCGCCCACTGGGAGTACGATCTCTCTGATGTCCTTCGGTATTCCCAATCTCCTTGCAGCCTTCAAATTGACAGGCAGAGTTGCCAAACTGCTTTGAGTGGCGAGTGCGGTGATGGCAGGCTCAAAGATCGCTTTGAAGAATTTCTTTGGTCCCTCTCTACCGGAAGCGAAATATGCATAGATCGCGAACGCTATGAAAAAGTAGAGCACCGACAATGGATAGTACACCAACATTGCCCTACCGTATGCCCCCAAAAGTTGTGGTCCAAAGTCTCCAACCAACGCTGCGAAGTAAGCACCGAGACCTATGGGTGCGTAATACATGATGATCGAGATCATCTTCACCATGGCTTCAGAGAGG
This sequence comes from Pseudothermotoga sp., assembly GCA_025060105.1. Taxonomy (NCBI): domain Bacteria; kingdom Thermotogati; phylum Thermotogota; class Thermotogae; order Thermotogales; family Thermotogaceae; genus Pseudothermotoga; species Pseudothermotoga sp. The sequence continues at coordinate 15,448 of JANXCS010000006.1, forward strand.
ATGTTGAGTATCTTCACCAACGGTTCTGCTTTTTCTTTCAGTAAACTGATGCTCAAACCGAGTAGAATCGAAAAGATTATGAGTGGCATCATGCTTCTTCTTGATAGCAGGGCTTGGAAATCGTTGACAGTGAACGCTTTCACTATTTGATCGGCTGTTTTGAGGGGTTGGATTTGCTCAGCTTTTGGCAAATCCAACTTGACACCCTTAGCTGGTGGATAGATCACGACGACGATTGTTGTTATGATGGCCGCTATCAAACCTGTGATGATAAAAATCACGAGCATGGTTCCGATGATTTTTCCAAGTCTTCTGAGATTTGCAATGCTCGCAACGGCACTGGTGACCGTCACCAGAACGAGTGGCACAACGATGGTGAACATCAAATTGAGAAAGATGTCACCAAAGGGTTGCAAAACCGTGGCTTTTTTACCAAGAGCGAGGCCAAGAAGACTTCCGATGATGATGGATAAAAGTAGTATCACCGAGAACCTGTAGGACCTCCAGATGCTTTGAGCTTTCGGTTGCGCCATTTTAACACCCTCCCTAACGTTGATTTGGATCTCTCCTTTGTGGCTCAAAGAGATCCAGAATGATGTTCGTGGTGGCAAAATTTTGGTTAAATGATTAAACAATCACAACTTAATGAATGTTATCTTTATCTTAACACAATGAACGCGAAGATTTCAAGTCTTTTTGATGTTGAATTTTCCCAGCTCGTGGGCCGTGGCGATTCCACCGATCAATATGTTCAAATAGTATGTGAAAAACCGCCAAACGAGCAAGGCGGCGACGGTTTTGGGGCCGAAGAGGTGTTTGAAGAAGAGTGTGTAGACACCCTCTGAAGCTCCGGTGGCACCCGGTGTGGGGACGAAGGAGGCTACCAAGAAGACCACCAACTGGGTCATGATCACATCTATGTAAGAACATGTGATGCCAAGGGATCTGCCAACAAAATAAGTTATTGAAACTTTCGCCCAGACTTCCAATGATGCTGCAATTAGAGCCAAACTTGTCGTAAATAAGTCTTTGGTGGTTTTCAACATGCATTCGTGAAAGAGTTTGGTCTGCTCGATCAAGTTTTTCTGGAAAGTCCCTCTGTTCTTGACAATTCTCAGTGCAACTAAGACTTTGGATATCTTTGAAATCAACCCCTCCGCCAAGTTTCTATTCAAGGTGAACAAAAAAAGGAGGAAAAGCACAAAGGTGTTCAAAGCGAAACCAAAGAAAGCTAACAAGGAAAAGTTCGAGATCTTTTTCTCGAACAACGAATAAGCTCTGATCAAACCAGCAACGCTTATAGCAGTAACGACAATTTGATAAAAGATGAAACGTGATACGAGCATAGCGGTGGCTTCACCATACTCAGTTCCGCGTTTACCTAGGAAAGCTATCTGTGCAGGTTGACCACCGGTTGAAAACGGGGTTATCGCCGAGAAAAATCTACCGACCAATGTGATTTTGAACAGGTATAAAAGTGGGATCTTCGCCTTGTAAGAACGGGCGAACATCCAAACTGTGAGGGTCTCCGCAAGCCAATCGAATGAGACGAGTAGGAGTACGTATGCGAACCAACTGAGAGAGATTCTTCTGATGGCTTCGATTGTGAGTTTTATATCGGTGAGGCCCGCTATCACCAGCACAATGATTAAACTCAGTAGAACTATCAGAACAGCTTTTTTGAGATTACTCATCTTTTTTGCCATGCTTTTCCAACACTTCCTCGTAAATGCGTTTGAGTTTTTCACCGATTATGGTTAGATCTCTCTCCAAAGCTACCTTTCTTGCCATCTTTCCGAGCTCGTTTGCAAAATTTTTGTCACTGATGAGTTTTTCTATGGCTTTTTCGAAATCCGTGTTGGTCTTACCCTTCAAGCAGTTCACGCCATCCTGCAACCAGTCTTCGTACACCGGTATGTCTCTGACCAGGACTGGACATTCACAGGACAAGGCTTCGAGTACAACGATACCCTCGTTTTCTTCGTAAGATGGAAAGAAGAAAACATCTGCCGCTGAGTAAGCACCCACGAGCTCTTCTTGCGGCATAAAACCTGGAAACAGGACATTTGAAGGGGGATTACGCAGGATCTCTCTCACATCCCTTGGAAGAAGGGAGGCTAAGCCTTTAGAACCTATCCACACAAAATGGCACTGACTCAGCCTCTTTGCAACATCTACGAAATCGTGGATTCCTTTCCTTTTGAAGGGTAAGGCAACGCACAGAACTATCGGACCAGTCAAACCGTACTTTCGTCTGAACTGCCTAGCTTTTTCTTCGTTTTTCTTGAAAAACTGTGTGTCAACCCCGTTTGAGACCACTTCTCCTTCCACTTTCACACCGTATTTTCTCACGATGTTCATCGTGTAACGTGTTGGAAAGACCAAAAAATCTGCTTTAGAATAGATCTTACGCAACGCAAATTTGGCGTATTTCGAATAGATATTGCTCAATAGAAAGCTGTTCCTTATGTCCTCGGCCGTGGTGTGCACATGCCAAATGATTGGGATGTTTTTCGAACGGCAACTGTTTGCCACGAATCTGGCTCCCGGTCCAACGGTGTTGATGTGCGCCAGATCGTAGTCGTCGTCAATGGCGAGTGTGAAATCAACATTCACTCTCTTTAAAGCTTCCATCTGGTGTTTTAAGGCGATACCGATTCCCGATCTCGACAGGAGCCTTTTTGCTTCCGCATAAAGAAGTACCTTCATGAACCTCCTCCCCTTGAAATTATCCACAACAGATGGTACAATTTTTTTTGCGAGTTGGGTGCGTAGCTCAGAGGGAGAGCGCTTCCCTCACGAGGAAGAGGCCGCAGGTTCGATTCCTGCCGCACCCACCATTTCTATCCAACTTTCACCAGCTTCAATCTTTCACCGTACATCCTTTCAACTTTGTCGATGAGATTTTTGAATCTTTCGAATTCTTTAATTACAAGTTCTGCGTCTTCTCTCGCTTTTAAAAGGAGATGTTTGTCCCTCACCAAGTCGGCCACCCTCAAGTCTGGTAAACCATGTTGACGTAGGCCGAGTATTTCTCCAGGTCCCCTCAGTTTCATGTCGTACTCGGCGACCTCAAAGCCGTTTTTTGTAGTTGCGAAATATCTGAGTCTTTCCATCGCTTCTTCATCGATGTTGCCAACCACCAAGAAACAGTATCCTTGCTTGCCCCCCCTGCCAATCCTTCCACGCAGTTGGTGGAGCTGTGCCAAACCAAACCTCTCGGGATTCTCCACGACCATGATCGTTGCATTCGGTATGTCTATGCCTACCTCGATGACGGTCGTAGATACGAGTATATCGAAATCTCCAAGCGCGAATCTCTCCATCACCATGTCTTTTTCCTGTTGGCTCATCCTTCCATGCAAGAGTCCGACTCGCAAGTCTTTGAAGACTTCTTGAGACAGTTTTTCGTACATCTGCGTGGCTGCTTTCACCTGTAGTTTGTCTGATTCTTCTATGAGGGGATACACTATGAACGCTTGGTCTCCTGTGCTGACTTCTTTTCTAACGAACTCGAACACTTGATCGATCTTCGTTACACTGACCAAAATCGTTTTCACATCTTTCCTGCCTGGTGGCATTTCGTCTATGATTGTCAAGTCCAGATCACCGTAAACGGCGAGTGCAAGGGTTCTGGGTATTGGAGTTGCTGTCATGACGAGCGTGTCCACAGCGGCTCCTTTGCTTATCAGAGCTTCCCTCTGTCTCACACCAAAACGATGCTGTTCATCTATGATGACGAGTCCGAGTCTGTCGAATTCGACGTCTTCCTGTATGAGGGTGTGAGTGCCTATAACCACCGACAGTTGACCGCTTTTGAGGAGTTTCTTGATCCTTTCTTTTTCGGCTTTGCTCATATCGCCGAGTAAGAGAGCCGTTTTGATTCCAAGGCTTTCGAACATGGGAGCCATTCTCCTGTAATGCTGGGTTGCCAAGATTGAAGTTGGTGCCATCACGGCGGCTTGAAAGCCTGCCTCAAAATTGTCTATGATCGCCAATTGTGCGACCACCGTTTTGCCACAGCCAACGTCGCCTTGGAGTAATCTGCTCATTGGACGTGGTGAACGTAGATCTTCCCTGATCTCTTGGTGTGCTTTTTTTTGAGCATTGGTCAGTTCGAAAGGAAGTTTTCTGAGGAATTCCTGAGCTAACTTTCCTTCAACCTTTTTTGCTATGCCTCCGATCGATTCGAGGGTGCGTCTTGACAAAAGCATTGCCAGCTGCAAAAAAAGCAATTCTTCGTAAGCGAGTCTTTCTCTGGATTTTTCGAGTTGGTACATCGTTTTGGGAAAATGCATTCCATACAGAGCCGTGCTTAGATCTATCAGTTTTCTCTTTTCTACAAGTTCGCTCGGCAAGTCATCCTGGACGTTCACAACGCAGTGAATGTTTTGTCGTAAAATTCTGCGTAATTCCTTCTGTCGTATGCCTTCGGTGAGCGGATAGATAGGAAAAATTTCTAACGAAACTGTTTCCTCAGCGATTTCTACTTCGGGATTGACGATCTCAAGTCCGCCGAACATGCCTTTTTTAACCACGCCTGTGACGTACACTTCTTTGCCTTTCAGCGCTTGAAGTTGTCTGTAGAGGAAATCTTGATTGAACCATTTTAAAATCAGGTGATGAATACCATCAGCAAGTACGGCAGCCAAGACTTTCATGCCAGATAGGTCTTTCATCTCAACGCTCATGATTTTGCCTTTGGTTGTGACCTTTTCTCCAACGAGTACATCTTTCAAGGATAGGACCCTTCGGCGATCTTCATACTCTCTGGGAAAATAGAAGATCAAATCCTCCAACGTGTTGATACCAAGCTTTTGTAACAGCTTTTCTCTCTTGGGGCCGACACCGCGCGCATACTTTATCTCTGAAGAAAGTTGTTTCGCTTGAGATGGATCTGGCTTTGCAAGGAAATGCCAAGATTTGTACCTTTCGATCATGCCCAGCGCGTTCATCAAACGTTTCACGATGCGTTCCTTCGAGAACTCTGTTATCGGTTCAAGATAGTCGATCAATTGTTCTAATCTCTCACGAGCGAATGTATCCTCTAATAGAGGATCTTGAATGAGCTCGCGGTGTTCTTGAACCCATTCGAGCAATTCACGGGAAGAGGTCCTTCCGTTAAGAACGTTGAAGATGTTCTCTTCGAGGTCTTTGAAGAATTCTTCAACGAGAATGGGGCGCATAAATAGAAACGCCTTCCTTGTTGGTGTGAATCATACCCATTCTTACCCTGATGATTTGCTCAAGGCAGATGAGTAGCACAAAAACGATTAAAGCCACAATGAGGCTCGCAACAATCATGAAGGCTCGCTTCATGATTCTGGCTTCAAATAACCTATGTATGGAAGATTCCTGTACTTCTCGTCGTAGTCTAGACCGTAACCTATCAAGAAAACGTCTTGTACTCTGAAGCCAACGAAATCTATAGGAATACCGTGCTGGTATTTTTCCTTTTCTATGAGAGCCACGATTTTCAAATCGGCTGGTTTATACTTCCTTAGATAGTTCAAAATGTACCTCAGCGTGTTTCCGGTATCCACAATGTCTTCCACCACGAGTACATACTTACCTTGGAGTGGTTCGTCCACCCACGATTTAACCCTGATCCTCCCGGAAGATTCTGTCCCGGCGTAACTCGATACGTGTACGAAAGAATAGTTCACATTCATGTTGAGATTCAACACGAGCTCACTGAAGAAGTGTATTGAACCTTTGAGTACGCATATGGCATGCAACGTGTCAGTTTTACCTTTGTAGTACTCCTCGATCTCTTTCGACAATTGTTTGATCCTCTCTTTGATCGTTTTCTCGTCGAGCAGAACTTCTATAGCCACAGCCAGCCTCCTTTCAAATTGAAGGAACGTAAATTGCTATTCGTTGAGATTTTACCTCTTCTCCAAGCTCAATAGTACTTTCAGAGAATTTCTTAACGTTCGTGAAGAACTTCAAAAAGTCTTCCACAGGTCTGAGGTCGAACTTTATGTATTTCGTCTTGTAATGCATCGGGATCGCAACGTGAGGTTGTAATTGTTCAACTATCTTCTTGGCTTCCTCCGGTCCCACAGTGAAGGTACCTCCAACTGGAATCAGCAGCACGTCTAGCTGACCTATCTGTTGAACTTGTTGCTGATTCAAAGTGTGTCCAAGATCACCAAGGTGTGCCACTCTGAAATCTGAAAATTCAATCACGAAAACGATGTTTACGCCCCTCTTAACACCTCCAGCTTCATCGTGAAAGGTCTTTATACCTCTGATTTTCACGTTCTTGATGGTGTACTCTCCAGCTTCCTTGATCAACTGAAAATCTCCCCTAAGTAAATGGTGCGCGTTGTGATCGAAATGTTGGTGGCTCTCAGTAACAACGTCGACCGAAACGTTTGGAACCTTGTAACCCACAGAACTGTCGAATGGGTCCATCAAAATGCGAACGCCTTGACTGTCGATGAGAAAACATGCGTGCCCGAACCAAGTGATCTTCACAACTTTCCCCCCTCATTTGAATTATATCAAGAGGCGTTGGATACATCCTTAGAGACGAATTTTTTCGGTTTAGTAGCAATTAATTGAAACGAGTGCTATACATTTTATATGCAAAAATATTATTAGCAATAAAATTAAGATTCTATGAGCATAAATGATGATACCAAATTTTAAAAAGGACTCTTGACAAGCCACTCAACACTCCATATAATGAGATTGGAAACGATTCAGGAGGTGAAAAAATGAGCGATAGAGAATTCGTTGTGGGTATCGACCTTGGGACTACAAACTCTGTGATAGCTTGGATGAAACCAGATGGTTCCATAGAAGTTATACCGAACGCAGAGGGTAGCAGACTCACACCTTCCATCGTTGCGTTCACCAAGACCGGTGAGATACTCGTCGGGGAACCAGCCAAGAGACAGATGATCCTCAACGCAGAGAGGACCATCAAATCCATCAAGCGCAAGATGGGATCGGACTACAAAGTCAGGATAGATGACAAAGAATACACACCGCAGCAGATCAGTGCATTCATCCTCATGAAGATGAAGAAGGATGCTGAGCAGTACTTGGGCGGAAGGATCAGGAAAGCCGTCATCACTTGTCCTGCTTATTTTAACGATGCTCAGAGACAAGCCACAAAAGAAGCAGGTCAGATAGCTGGTTTTGAAGTGCTGAGGATAATCAACGAACCAACCGCTGCAGCACTGGCTTACGGTCTCGACAAGAAAAAGGAACAGAGAGTACTCGTCTACGACCTGGGCGGTGGAACTTTCGACGTTTCCATCCTCGAAATCAGTGAAGGTGTCATTCAAGTCATCGCTACGAGCGGGAACAACCACTTAGGTGGTGATGATTTCGACCAAAGAATCATCGATTGGCTCGCGGAGGATTTCAAGAAACATCATAGGATAGATCTCAGGGAAGACAAACAAGCACTCCAGAGACTCAGAGACGCTGCCGAGAAAGCGAAGATAGAACTTTCAACGAAGCTTGAGACTGATATAAGCTTGCCGTACATAGCTGCGACGAGCTCTGGACCATTGCACTTGGAAGCCAAGCTCACCAGAGCTCTGTATGAATCACTCGTGAAAGATCTGGTCGAGATGACCAGGGGACCAATTGAAAGAGCCCTGAGTGATGCGAAGCTATCACCGAGGGATATAGATGAAGTCATCCTCGTCGGCGGGATGACGAGGACTCCAATGGTGCAGAGATTGATCTATGAAATATTCGGCAAAGAACCAAACAAGAGCGTGAACCCAGACGAGGCAGTTGCGATCGGTGCCGCCATACAGGCAGCGATACTCGCCGGTAGTGCCAAAGAAAAGGACATAGTCCTTGTGGACGTTACACCGTTGACGCTCGGTATCGAAGTTAAAGGAGGCCTAATGGAACCCATCATACCTCGAAACACGACCATACCCGTTAGAAAGAGCAAAATCTTCACCACCGCAGAGGATTTCCAAACGGAAGTCGAAATCAGAGTCTATCAAGGTGAAAGAGCCATGGCGCGTGACAATATCTTCTTGGGTAGTTTCAGGTTGGTGGACATTCCACCGGCACCCAGAGGTGTTCCACAGATAGAAGTAACGTTCGATATAGACAGTGACGGTATAGTGCACGTTTCAGCCAAAGATCTCGCATCCAACAAGGAACAGTCCATGGTTGTGACGGGTAGGCACAAGCTGAGGGAAGACGAGATCAGGAAAATGGTTGAGGAGGCACAGAAATACGAGGAGCAAGATAGAAGGAAACGTGAGGAGGTCGAGCTCAAAAACAGAGCAGACGATCTCGCCTACAGCGTGAGTAAGACACTCAGAGAGCATGGCAGTAAGCTACCACAGGACTTGAAGGACAGACTTGAAAACCTCGTCAGGGACTTGAGAGAAGCCATCAACCGTGATGACATAACTAAAGTCAAGATCCTCTTCGACGATCTCCAGCGCGAAAGTATGAAGATAGGCCAGTATCTGTACGAAAGCGTTCGAAAGGAACAACCCGGTGCACAATGAAGAATTCAATAAAACTTTGACTTGTGGAAGGAGGGATGTGTATGTTGCTCGAAAGACGCGAAGATTTCTTCAAACCATTCAGGGAACTGCAAAGGGAGATCGACAGACTCTTCGAAGACTTCTTCACACCAACCATCAGGAAGAGGTTTGATGTTTACACCTTTACACCGGATATAGACGTGTATGAAACAGACAAAGAAATAGTCATCGAAGCTGAAGTTCCTGGAATGGAAAGAAAAGACATCACGGTGAAAGTTGAAGACAACGTCTTGAAGATCTCCGGTGAGAAAAAGCTTGAACGCGAGAAGAAAGATAGAAACTACAGAGTATATGAAAGATCCTATGGCAAGTTTGAAAGATGTTTGGCTCTACCAGACTATGTGGATGCAGAAAAAATCAAAGCAAAGTACGAAAACGGGGTCTTGACCATCACGATACCGAAGCGTGAGGAAAAGAAAGTCAAGATCGTCGACGTTGAGGTTGAATGAATTCGAAGGGGCGGAGGAACCGCCCCTTCGAATTTAAGGGAGGTGAAACGATGATAGACTTTAAAGATTACACAGAAAGTGCACAAAGGGTCCTCGGGGCAGTTCAGGATATATTGAACAGATATTCTCAAAATCAAATGTCTTCTGAACACATTCTGCTCGCCATACTCGAAGACGGTGAGAACGCTGCCGTGGACATTTTGAGAAAGATAGGTGTCAACATAGATGCACTTCGCGATGAAACTACCTCTTTTGTGAGCAAGTATGGTATGCGCTCACACAATCCTCATGGGCAACTCTCACAGGTTTACATCACACCGGATGCAAGACATGTTTTGGAGGAAGCGAAAAGGGAAGCTCGAAGGATGGGGGATGAAAAGGTTGGCACAGATCACCTTTTGCTCGGGATGATACTCTCACCGAGCTCTATGACGTACAGGCTTTTGACTAGATACGGTGTGACACCAGACAAGGTTTACGAAGCTATAAGGGATTTGAGGACGAGTGGCAAAACTGTGGAAGACGAAAACGTGGATGTGCTTTTCAAGTTCACGGAAGATCTAACGCACATGGCGAAGGAAGGAAAACTTCTCCCCGTGGTAGGTAGGGAAAAGGAGATCCTCAGAGTGATACAGATCCTTGGAAGGAAGTTCAAGAACAACCCCGTTCTCATAGGCGATCCGGGAGTTGGAAAAACAGCCATCGTCGAGGGCCTCGCTCAGAGAATAATTAAAGGTGACGTACCCAGTTTTTTGAAGAACAGGAAGATCCTCAAGCTCGATATGGGAAGGATCATTGCTGGTACGAAATTCCGAGGAGAGTTCGAAGAAAGGATGAAGAGACTCATCGATGCTCTCAAAAAGAACGCGTCACAGTACATTCTTTTCATAGATGAACTACACACCGTCGTGGGTGCAGGAGCTGCAGAGGGTGCCGTGGACGCGGCAAACTTACTCAAACCAGAGCTAGCACGCGGTGAAATGCAGGTGATAGGTGCCACGACGATCAACGAATACCGCAAATACGTTGAAAAGGACAAAGCGCTCGCGCGCAGGTTCCAACCAATCTTGGTGAATGAACCGAACGTTGAAGAGACGATAGAAATTCTGAAAGGCATAAAAAAGGAATTCGAAAAGCATCACGGTGTAACCATAACGGATGAAGCCTTAATCGCTGCTTCAAGGCTTTCCGCGAGATACATCACCGACAGATTCCTACCGGATAAAGCGATCGATTTGATAGACGAAGCCGCATCAGAGAAGAGATTGTTGGCGAATGGCAAGGTTGTCGATGAGAACGACATAGCGAAAGTTGTTGAATCTTGGACTGGTATACCGGTTTCAAGAATGATGCAATCTGAACGTGAAAAGCTCATGCGTTTGGAAGAATTGTTACACAAAAGGATCGTTGACCAAGATGATGCTGTTTTGACGGTTGCCAGAACGATCAGAAAAGCTCGTGCTGGTCTGAAGGATCCAAAAAGACCGTCTGGTGTTTTTCTGTTCTTAGGTCCAACGGGTGTGGGTAAAACAGAACTGGCTAAAGCTCTCGCAGAGGTGCTCTTCGGGACAGAGGACGCACTCATAAGGATCGATATGAGTGAGTACACAGAAAAGCATTCTGTAAGTAGATTGATCGGGGCACCTCCAGGTTACGTTGGTTACGAAGAAGGTGGTCAACTCACCGAAGCAGTGCGTAGAAGGCCATACAGCGTCATCTTGCTTGACGAAATAGAGAAAGCGCATCAAGAGGTTTTCAACGTGCTTTTACAAGTTTTCGACGACGGTAGGCTCACCGATGGAAAAGGTAACACGGTGGATTTCAGGAACACGATCATCATAATGACCAGCAACATAGCGAGTCAACAAATTTTGGATGCACTCGAAGAAGGTATCACGGATCTCACACCTCTGATAGAGGAAGAGATGAGGAAACACTTCAAACCCGAATTCATAAACAGAATAGATGCGGCAATAATTTTCAAACCACTCAGCTTTGAGCACATGAAAAGAATCGTGGAATTACAACTCAGAAAAGTTGAAGAAAGGATTAGGGAACAAAAGAGAAGTGTCGTGTTCACCGATTCGGCCAAAGAATATCTCGCCAACAGAGGCTATTTACCAGCTATGGGCGCAAGACCTTTGAGGAGGATCATAGACAATGAAGTGGAGACAGTCCTTGCAGACAAAATCATATCCGGGGAGTTTGCAGAAGGTGAGACGATCACGATCGATGCCGACGAATACGGTCTAATCTTTAGAAAATGAGGGGCGATCGGCCCCTCATTCAATTTGTTTTACGGAATTTCTTTCAATGAAATGAGCTTTCAAGATGGTTTTGCTGGATTTTGAACCGTGCAACAACAGATCCATCATCATCGTCGCTGCGATCAAACCCATTTGTTCGGGTTCCTGCGCGACACATGTGATTGGAGGATCGAATATCTCATTCCAATAGGAATCATCGAATGAAACGATGGAGATATCTTCCGGAACTTTTACACCCAATTCTTTGAGTGCTTTCATCACACCCAGCATCATGAGATTGTTGCAAATTATCAATGCCGTTGGCCTGTCTTCCAGTTGGAAAAGTTTCTTCACTGACTGGTATGCACCCTCTTGTGTGGAACCACCGTCAAGAATCCATTCTTCTTTCACCAATATTCCAAGCTCATCACATGCTTTCAATGCTCCAGAGAGCCTCATCTTACCTGTATAAGAACGTGATCTGAGCGTTATGATGCCGACCTTTCTATGACCTTTTTTGTGTACATAGCGGACTAGCTCAGCTATCCCACCTTCGTTGTCTGTTATCACGTAACTCACTTCAAGACCTGGTACGATACGGTCAAAGAAAACCAAGGGAATACCGTACTCGACGATTTTTCTATAGATCGATCTGTTTCCACCGGAATCAACGGGTGCGGCCAGAATGCCTTCAACTCGCTGGCTTAGAAGCGTGCGAAGGTTTTCCTCTTCCTTTTCAGAGTTTTCGTCCGTTGAACAAAGCAGTACATGATAGCCTAATGGGTAGAACACTTTCTCCATTCCACGCAATATTTGTGCAAAAAAGGGATTGGCTACGTCGGGTATGAGGACTCCCACTATTTTTGTTTTTCCCTTTCTCAACCCCACGGCTGCCAAATCTGGGAGGTATCCCTTATTCCTGGCAAATTCTATGATCTTTTCACGTAACTCTTCGCTTACTCCGGGTTTCCCATTCAAAGCTCTCGAAACGGTGGAAACATTGACACCGAGTTCTGCCGCAATCTGCTTGAGAGTTATCTTCAAAGCATTCTCACCTCTGTATCTGCGTTCAAGTCTATTCTATATCGTTCAACAAATAATTGAACATCGATTTCCGAATCAGGAAGAACGAACTCGGTGAAATTTAAAACGTCACAGTTTGAAATGTCATGTTATGTAAAGCACGAAGATGAAAGAACGAGATTTCGCAAAAATTGTGCAACTGAAACCTGATTCTTCAAGTTTCCAAGACATTTTTGTTCTAAAAAGAAGGTTTTGAACTCTTGACATTTTTGACGTTGATGGAGGTATAATAACTTGCTGGAAGAAATTCATATTGTCTGTAGGTTTCATTTCATCCATTTCTCATGAATGGGGGGATTGTTGTGAAGAAGGTTCTGTTCATCGTTTTCGTCATAGTTTTCGCTGCATTGAGCTTTGCTTGGACCGCTTACGCAACACCTCAGGATTATCGAAAAGCAACTGGAAAAGAGATCGTGAAGTACAGCGAATCACCTATGCTCGCAGAACTTGTGAAGCAAGGAAAGTTACCACCCGTTGAACAAAGGCTCCCGGAAGAACCACTCGTGATCGTGCCCGAGGAGGAAGTTGGGCAGTACGGCGGAACTTGGAGGAGGGCTTGGAAGGGCCTTGCAGACAGATGGGGACTTTACAGAATAATGGCTGCCCATTTTGTCTTCTGGGACAAAGAAGGAGCAGAGTTCTTACCCGGTATAGCCAAGAAGTGGGACATACTCGAAGGTGGAAAGACTTACATCTTCTACCTCAGAAAAGGTATGAAGTGGTCTGATGGTCACCCGTTCACAGCGGATGATGTCGTTTTCTATGTGGAAAAAATTGTTGGCAACAACGATCTAACTCCATCCAAGCCAACGTGGTACAGAATAGGCGGTCAACCTGTCAAAGTGACCAAGATCGATGATTACACCGTGAGGTTTGATTTCGCTCAGCCTTATCCGCTCTTCATGATGGAACTTGCCAGAGGGACTTTCTGTGCACCGAAACATTATCTATCGCAGTTCCATCCTGATTTCACCCCGATGTCGGAAATCGAGAAAAAAATGGTGCCAGGTACACACAAAACATGGGTTGATCTTTTCAACGATAGGAATGACTTTTTGAAAAACTCAGAACTCCCAACGATACTGACCTGGAAGCCGGTCAACGATCCTTCTGGTCAGTTCTTCATTTTGGAAAGAAACCCATATTTCTGGGCCGTTGACATCGCTGGAAACCAACTGCCGTACATAGACTATATAAGGAACGAGTACATAACTGACAACGAGGTTATCCTTCTCAAGGCAATATCCGGTGAGTTGGACTTCCAGTGGAGGCACATAGGCCTGCTTGGTGCAGGACTGGCGAACTATCCGATCCTGAAAGAGAATGAAAAGAAGGGAGATTACAGAGTTTTGCTCTGGTCGAACGCAAATGGTTCTGTGAGTCAGTTGATGCTCAACGTTTCTGACCCGCAAGATCCTGAACTTGGAAAGGTGTTCAACGATGTCAGGTTCAGAAGGGCGCTCTCACTCGCGATCAACAGGCAAGAGATCAACGAGATATTCTACAATGGTCTTGCAGAACCAAGACAAGCTTCCTTCGTCAGTGGTTCTGGATATTTCGATCCGGAGTGGGAGAAAGCTTATGCGGAGTATGATCCAGAACGTGCGAACAAATTACTCGATGAAATGGGACTCAAATGGGATGCAAAGCGTGAGTATCGCTTGTTGACAGATGGTAGGCCACTCAGATTCACGATTCAAGTGGTTGGTCAACCTCACGTAGACATTTGGACAACCGTCAAGGAGCATTGGAAAAAGATCGGTGTTTGGGTCGAGATAGAGAATTTGGAGAGATCGTTGTATGAAAGCAGATTGAGTGCGCATTATTTTGACGCACAAGTGTGGCTACTTGACAGGGCTGCTCAACCACTCGCCGACCCAATGATGATCATCCCCGGAGGTTCTCAGTATGCAACTTCTTGGTACATAGGTTGGATGGATTGGATCAACGCTTACTTGAAAGGAGAGACTCCTCCCGCAAACGCTAAAGAACCCCCGGCGGAAGTGAAGAAGCTGCTTCAGATCTGGGAACAGATTAAGACCTCAACGAATCCGCAGAGAATTAAAGAACTCATGAAAGAGGTAACGAAGATACACAGAGAAAATCTATGGATGATAGGAACAGTTGGAGAAGATCCTTCACCCCTCGTTGTCAAGAATAATTTCAGGAATGTTCCAGAGAAACTCGTCGCGGAAACACCTTTCTTTACACCTTTGAACGCCATGCCCATGCAGTTCTTCTTTAAACGGAAATGACGAACCAAAATGATCTTTTCCCCGCCGAAAGGCGGGGATTTTTTGTGCTTTGTTGGTTATTAGGCCGGCTCACCGAGATTTGCTTGCTGAATCTTTCTCAAGCTCTTTTTTGTTCTCGTTTTCTCAGTTTGAAGATCGCAAATTCTCTGATTATACTGTAGTTGTAATGTGAGCAAACGAATGCGTTGCACAATGACTAAGGAGGAATTAATATGAAAAGGAAGGTCGGTCTTCTCACCTTCTCGGATGGCAGGGATTATGTGAGTAAAGAGCTCATCGAGATAAACAAAAAGTTTGAACGGATACTCGTGGAGGCTTTGGAATCCACTCAAGAAATAGAAGTTGTGAAAGCTGAGAGGATCGTCGACAAACCGTCCGTTGCTAAAGAAGAGGCGCTCAGAATTAGAAACGAAGGAGCACAGATGACTATATTCCATTATGCGGTATGGGCCTTTCCGCACTTCAGTGTCATCGCAAGTAAGTTCGCCCCAGGGCCATTCTTGCTGTTTGGAAACGTCAATCCTAAGTATCCTGGCATGGTGGGTATGTTGGCCGCTGCCGGTGCGCTCGAGCAGGATGGTACCCAGACTCACAGAGTTTGGGGTGATGTGAGAGAACCACATGTGCTGAAGAAAGTGATGAGTTTTGTAAGAGCAGCCACCGCGAGGAACTTGCTAAAAGGTCAACGTTACGGCTTGTTCGGGGGACGTTCCATGGGTATGTACACGGCCGTGCCCAACGTAGACCTTTGGAACAAAATGTTTGGTATCGATGTGGAACACATAGATCAGCTTGAGATCGTGGAAAAGAGTAAAAAGGTATCGGAGTCCGACGCGAAGCGTGCTAGAGAATGGCTCGAGAAACATGTGAAGAAAATACATTACGATGGAAAACAGCTCACACCGGAAAAACTCGAATTGCAAATCAAGAGCTATTACGCTCTCAAAAGAATATCTGAAGAACTTGAGCTCGATTTCATAGGTGTGAAGGCCCAGCCTGAATTGACAGAGCATTTTGTGACGATGGACGTTGCCGAGGCCTTTTTGAACGATCCGTACGATTGGGACGGACCGAAAGAGCCGCTGGTGTGTGCCACAGAAGCCGATTCAGATGGAGCTTTGACAATGCAGATCTTCAAGCTCATTTCGAATCAGCCGGTCCTCTTCGCAGACGTTCGACATTATGACAGTGAGGACAACTTCTTTGACCTGTGCAATTCTGGTCAGCATGCCACCTTTTTTGCTGCTAGGTCTTATGATCCAGCAGTGAACCTCGCGAAGGTAGAGTTTTATCCAGAAAGCTTTTATTTCCCCGCGGGTGGTGCCTCAGTACGCCATATCGCGGCACCGGGTGAAGTCACACTCGCAAGGCTGACGAGGAAGAATGGTCGTTATGTTATGAACATCATCAAGGGAGAATTTCTTGATTTCGGAGAATGTGGGAACGAAGAAAAGGCGCGCGTCACTCAAATTGAATGGCCTCATGCTTTCGCTAGACTCAAAGTTTCCGTCGAGGAGTTTCTGTCCACTTACAGTTCGAACCATATACACGGTGTTTACGGTGATTATGTGGAAGAACTCGTGCACTTTTGTAAGCTAACGGGCATAGATTTCTCTGTCCATGTGTGACGGATTTCATGAGGGGGAGGGATACACATGAAGAGATTGGTGTTGGTTGTGATGTTGATCGTTGCCCTGACACTCGTTGCCGCTCCGAAGTATGTGCTCAGATTCAACACGGTTGCGGCACCAACGCAACCTCAGGTTTTAGCTATGCAGAAGTTCTCTGAGATAGTTGAGCAACTCAGCGGTGGAAACATCAAAGTTGAGGTTTACCATTCTGGTCAACTCGGCGATCAGAAAACGGCTTTGCTCGCAGTGATGAGGGGAGATTTGGAAATGGCTGGAGATGGTGCTCCATCATGGTTTGCGGATCTTGGAGCCATGCCGGAGTTCGGTGTGTTTGAAGCAGCCTACGTTTTCAAAGATCTCGATCACATGTACAGAGTCATGACGAGCAAGATGGTTCAGGACATGTTCGATAAGCTCGCCCAAAAAACGGGACTCAGAGTTTTGGATGTTTGGTATCTTGGAACACGGCAACTCAACTTGGTCGAAAAAGTTGGTCGAGTGAGAAGACCTGAGGATTTGAAAGGTGTCAAGTTGAGGATGCCGAACAACAAAACGTTCCTCGATATGGGACGAGCTCTGGGTGCAACACCAACACCGATGGCTTTCGGAGAAGTCTACATGGCTCTCAAAACTGGTACGATCGATGGTCAAGACAACCCGTTACCCACGAATCTTGCGGCGAAGTTCGTTGAGGTGACTAAGTACATAGTTTTGACGGACCATCAGATCGGCATGGTCTGTCCGGTGATCAACGAAAAACTGTGGCAGAGCATGCCAGAGGAATATAGAGTATACATCAAGAGAGCAATGGAAGTTGCAAGGGCCTTCATGAATTACACGGTGCTTGAGCAAGAAGCTAAATTGTTGAAACTTTTCGTGGATGAATACAAAATGGAAATCATAGTACCAGACAAAGCTGCATTCATCGAGAATGCGAAGAAATTTTACAGTCAACCTGAGTTTGATAAATCTTGGGGTCCAGGCATGTACGAAAAGATTCAGAACATGTGAATTTTCTCCGCTGGGCAGATCGCCCAGCGGTTTTCCAAAGGTGGTGAACATGAATATCCTCAAGAAGATCAAGAATTTGTTTCAAATACATCTCCCGGCGGTTTGTGTTTTGCTCCTCTTCTCCAGCATGTTCGTTCAGGTACTTCTACGATATGTTTTTCGTCATCCGTCACCTGAGGCTTTCGAGATATCCTCTTACAGTTTTGTATGGAGTGTGTTGCTCGGTGCAGCGCTAGCTAACAGGTACAGAAACCATATAAAATTCGACATACTCTACAATAAGTTCCCAAGAAAGGTTCAGATCGTCATTGATATCATCTTCGATAGCTTTTTCAGCGTACTCTTAACTATTTCACTCAAACCAATTGTTTCGCAGGCTTTATGGTACAGAATTATAAAATCGGAAGTGCTCGGTATACCATGGGTCTATCTAACACTGTGTTTGCCGATCGCCATGTTGCTCATGATAATCGATAATTGTCGTTTTATCTTTTTAAATTTGAGAGAGCTCATCTTCAATAAACCTTTCAAATTGGAGGAAAAGACATGGCGTTGACGATGTTCTTGATCATCTTCGCTACCAGCTTTGCGTTAGGTTATCCCATCGCCTTCGGCATGTTGGCTGCTGGTATTGTATATCTCATGGTCAAAGGTCTCAGTTTGGCAAACGTGTTGGATATGATGGTGATAGGACTTTCAAACCAAACAGTGCTTATTGCCGTTCCGCTCTTCATACTCGCCGCCAATATCATGAACGATGCGGAGATTACCGATAAGCTGTTCGATTTCGTCAGGAAAGCCTTCGGAAGATTGAGAGGTTCTTTGGGGTACGCAAATGTCGTTGCGAGCGTCATCTTCGCTGGCATGACAGGTTCACAGCTTGCGGATGTCGCCGGCCTTGGAAAAATAGAAATCAAAGCTATGATGGACGCCGGATACGATGGTCCGTTCTCTTGTGCTGTCACGGCAGCTTCGGCCACGATAGGTCCCATAATTCCTCCGAGCATTCCTATGGTTCTCTATTCGATGATCTCCGGCGCTTCGTTGGGTTATCTTTTTCTAGCTGGTTTCATTCCTGGCCTCGTACTCGCTGGGTTTGAAATGGTTTTGGTGTACATCCTTTCAAGGGTGAGAAATTATCCTGTAGAAGGTAAAGTTCCACTTTCACAGCTCACTAAGTCTTTTGTCGCAGCTCTACCGGCCATGCTGGCCCCAGTAATTTTGCTGTTGGGTATGTACGGAGGAGCTTTCACACCCACAGAAGCGGCAGCGATAGTTGTTGCGTACGCGACGGTGACGAGTATCTTCATTTACCGTACGTTGGGTTGGAAGAAGTTTTACAGGATTCTGATCAAAACGGCTGAGGATATCGGTTATGTCAGCATCATGGTTGCAGCAGCTCAACTCGTCAGTTATGTGGTCACGCGTGAAAGACTTGCGATAAAGCTCACCGAGTCACTGGTTGGCATGGGTCTAGCCTCCAAACCGTTGCTGCTGCTCGCAGTGATCAATGTTTTATACTTCATCCTTGGCATGTTCATAGATGCTTCTGTAACTATACTCGTCGTGATACCTTTGCTCCTCCCTGTTGTGAAAGCTGCTGGCATAGACTTGGTTCACTTCGGCGTTGTGAGCGTTTTCAACATCATGATAGGACTCGACACGCCTCCCTACGCGCAGACTGCCTTCATTACCAGTGCCATGAGCAACACGCCGGTCAAAGATGTTTTCAAAGAGATGTTGAAGTTTTGGATACCGGCGGAGGTTTTAGCGTTGATCGCAGTGACTTATCTCCCAGATTTGGTACTCTTCTTGCCGAGATTGTTCGGATACAAAGGTTGAAGTTGTGCGTGGAAGTTGAGAAGCATTGTAGTCAAAAGCTTGAAGGACTGGGGGAGAAAGTATGAAGAAACTTTTTGGAGTGACGGTTGCGGCTTTGACACCGATGAGTGAGGACGGTTCGAAAATCGAATTTGGTGTCATTAAGGACTACGTTGATTTTCTCGTAGAAAAGGGTGTGAACGGCATTTTCGCGCTTGGTACCACCGGAGAAGGTTTGCTATTGCAATTGGAGGAGAGAAAGAAGGTTCTAGAAAGCTTCATCAAAGCTGTTGATGGTCGAGTCATTCTCATAGCTCATTGTGGTGCGTTGAGAATCGATGAGGTCAGAGAACTCTTATCTCACGCAAAGAGCGCTGGAGCGGACGGTGCATCGATCGTTTCACCTTTTTACTATAAATATCGTCCCGATGAGATCGTAGATTTCTTTCTGGAGGCTACAGAAGGTGTGAAAGATTTTCCGATATATCTCTACAATATTCCCGCCCTGACGGGCAACTGGATAACGGCAGAAATTGCTGCAATCGTTCACAGAGATAGACCAAACGTCGTTGGTGTCAAAGATAGTACACAAGATCTGTTACACGTGCTTTCTTTGATCAACGACACACCTGAAAGCTTCGAAGTTGTGGTTGGTTCTGATAGGGCTTTCTTGACGGTTCTTCAAATGGGCGCAAAAGGTTGTGTCTCAGGACCTGGAGCCGTGTTTCCAGAATTTTTCGTGCAACTGTACCGTCAATTCCAGATGAGAGATTTGAATTCAGCGAGGGAAACTCAGAAAAAGCTCACCAAGGTTTCTCTCACTTTGGGAGATGGTGCAAGTATTCCCATGTTGAAGATGGCGCTGAAATGGCGTGGCATAAAAATAGGAGGTTGTCGATCACCTCTGAAGTTGTTGAGCGAAGAGCAGGAACGAAACTTCAAAGAGCGCTTGGAAAAAGTACTGGAAGAGGTCGGGCTCAGTTTGAAATAGTTTTTCAGTTCACAGTGATGTTGAATTTTTTCTACACTCGCTGATGCGCGGGCACCTTGAAAACCCATTGTAAGTAGTGTTCATCCACGATGGTCCTGTGCCCGAGGCCTGCTGGTATCAATAAGATGTCTCCTTCTGAAAGTTCAACTTCTTCTTGGACTTTCAGCTCGTTACCTCTGAGTTCGCCGACCGATATTTCTTCAATCGTTCCTGTCAGTTCACCGAGTTGAACTTTGGCTCTTCCCGATAGCACTACATATAGATCGTGCCAATCTCGATGAGCCTCCGCCCTCCCCGTAGAAGGTCCTTCAATCTTGATTTTTCTCGCCTGAAGCCCTTCGATCAGGCGCGTCAATTTGTCCGCCGAACCGAGCTTTATTGCCTTCTCCATCCTTGAATCCCTCCTGATCATCGATTCATTCACATGCCTTTCGCTCTTTATATTATCATTTTTTCTTCGCCGCTTGAATCTTTCAATTTTCAAAGTCACAAATCTAAGTTCATGTGGGGTCTTTCATTTTGATAGGATGAGGAGTCGAACGAGCAACTTAAAATGGTAGAATGTAACCGAAAACGAGTTGGGGGGGATGAAAGTTGAGGAAGAATTTGATCGTACTTTGGTTTGTAGTTCTGGTTTTGATGTTGTTGAGTTCTTGCGCTTTCAACTTGTTTTCGAATCTTGAGCTTAGAAACCTTCTTTCAACAGGAACCACAGAACAAAAGATCAAAGCAGCAAAGGAGGCACTCTCTGGGGGAAATTACGATGCAGCCATAGCACTCTCCACAGCTGTCATCAACAGAGAATTGAACCTGAACTTGACAATCGAAGATTTCGAACGATTACTCGAATCGACCTCTGTTGTTCATCAATTATCACAAGCTTTGCAAGGGGCTACTCCGACAAAAGATTTGCTCGAAGCGGTGAGGATTTTGGTTGAAGCAGTGGCTTGTAAGACAAAGAAAGATTTGGCGAGTTTTTCTGAGGACGTGTATGACTTGATGGAGGAACTCGGTATTTTCGACGCCCGTTTAAAAACAATTCCAAAAGGAAATTCCAACTTCTGGGGAGAGTTTGAGACTAGCGCTGGGACCATCGTGTCTGTCCTGAGTGAATTTTTTGATAATCGAAATGCTCTCAAGCTACTCACTGGTGGTTATCATTTCATCGCCATGAACACCAACGAAGATAGGAATTTCTCAGCCATGATTTGTGTTTTCTATGACATTTGTTACATGTTCAACCTTCTTTTGGATGTGGACAACGACGGCAATGTGACTGATGAGGCGTTCGTGAAAAACGTGATAAACGATCCAGATTCGATCGTTGAACTTTCTCAAGAAGCAACTAGTGGATTGTACAACGATTCGTTCGCTTGCGATGAATTCGTGTGGGCGTTGAATGTTTTAGAAGATGCTTTCGATATTTTAGGTATTGAAGCAAGCTTTCCGGCGATAAATTCGGCAACACTTTCGCAGAAACAGAAAATATACGATGTTCTTATTCTCTTTTAGGGGTGGTGAACTATGGATGTGAAAAAACTTTTACTGGCACTCTTGATGGCGGTTTCTCTGACGACCTATTCCTATCAGTGGGAGAATTTCCCTGGCTTTTTCAAACCTCTCAACAGCTTGGCAATGGGTGGAACGTACGTCACCACAACAGAAGGCGTAGAGGCTTTGCTCTTGAACCCAGCTTTGTTCGAAGCTGGTGGGCTTGTTGGTTTCGATCTGAGCCTTTCGAGCAACGTAGTGACGATAGGTCCGAGGTTGTTCGAGCTCTTGAGAAATCCCGATAGAATAACAGAGCTCGCCACTGACAGCCAGTTCCTCAGCGCTGTACAGGGTGTCCACAGCTATGGTGTGAACTTCTATGGTGGTTACGGTGTGAAAACGTTTTGGATGAACTTTGGAGGGCTAGGGGCATTCCAGTCGGAAATCTTCTGGAATCTTTCGTTGACGAACATCGGTGAAGTCGAATTGGGTGCGTGGGCGGGATACTTCGGCTTGTTCGGTGGCTCTTTGAATTTGACGGGTAATTTGAAGATAGGTATCTCTGTTGGTGGCGGTATGGCTGGTATTTTTATTCCAGCCACCGGAACTGAATATCCAGCAACCGTGAATCTAACGGATCCAAATTCTTTAGAATCTCTACTCCCGGATGATCCTACCAAAATTTTCAGTTACGTGAACACACCGTTTTTCATCCTGAACGTCGGAACCATCTATAGATGGAACGATCTTTCCATCGGTGCCGTTTTCCACTACAATTCGAAGAACTTACTCACAGGGCAAGCGAGTCAAATTTTCTCGGCCGGAGTTTCTTACGATCTGAAGGTTCTAAAACTTGCCTTTGAGTTGGAAGATCTTTTGAGCCAAGAGAAGTCTTTCTACAGAAAGATGAATTTTGGGTTGGAATCCAGTTTTGGCTTTTTGAAACTTTATGCTGGTTTACACGCAGGTTGGTTCACTGGGGGTTTGAAACTCAACGCACCGTTCTTCAACATCGCTTTCGCGGCGTACGTTGTTGAATTCGCACCTCGAGCAGGTATCATGGGAGAACCAAAATACAATTTGAATTTCTCCGTGAAATTTTAAAGGAGGGGCCTTTCGGCCCCCTTTTCAATCCAACTTTTCTAAAAGCACCTTGTAAGCTCTGTAAGTTTCGAACAAATCGGCTTTCGAAACCAGCTCGAAAGGAGAATGCATTCCCAGCAAGGCAGGTCCCATGTCCAACACACAAGCACCTTTTTCTGCCAAGAATTTTGCAACAGTTCCTCCTCCACCTCGATCCACTTTACCGAGCGTTGCGATTTGCCAGACGATCTTTTCTTCATTCAAAATCTTCCTAACTTTCGCTACAAATTCAGCGTGTGCTTCGCTGGAACCTGACTTTCCTCTGCTACCAGTGTATCTGACCAATCCGATACCGTAACCAAGTTTGGCAGCGTTCTGTACATCGTGAACTTCTTTGAACATGGGATCAACCGCTGGACAAACGTCTGCAGAGATGACGTTACATTTAGAGAAAAGTTCATCTATGGCGAGGGCTGTATCGTCACAGCCTTGAATCTTGAGGATCTTTTTGAGGAACAGGACATAAAAGCTCGCCTTCGCAGCAGCGTTACCTTCGCTTCCTATCTCTTCTCTATCGAAGAGTATCACACCACACGATCTTGTGGGTTTTTCGACTTCGATGAGAGCTCTCACTGCTGTATAAGCGCAGACTCGATCGTCATGACCGTAGGCACCCAACAAACTTTCATCCAAACCGACGTCTCGTGCTTTCAAAGCCGGCACAAGTTGAAATTCCGCACTCACAAAATCTTCTTCTTCGATATCGTACCTTTCTTTCAATATCTTCAACACGAACATCTTCACGGCTTCTTTCTCTTGTCCAGCCAGCGGGATCGTTCCAAGGACCACGGAAAGTTTTTCTGCATCGAATTTTTGGCTGGTTGGCATATCATCCTTGTCGAGATGTGGCAAAAGATCGGGTATGACGAAGACCGGATCTTCAATGCATTGACCAAGGTGTATCTCGATTTTCTCCCCGCTGGATCGCACAACGAAACCGTGGAGTTCCAAAGGCAGACTGAGCCACTGGTACTTCTTGACACCACCGTAGTAATGTGTACGCGCCAAAGCAACGTTCTCTTCCTCGAATATCGGTTGTGGTTTGAGATCTAACCTCGGCGAATCTATGTGTGCAACGACGAGGTTCAAACCATCTTGAAGCTTTCCAAACAACTTCAGTGCCACAAGAGATTTTCCTTTATTGATGGAGTAAACACTGTTCTGTGATCCATCGAAACGTTCAATGCTCACGAACCCAGCTTCTTTTAACATTTTTTCGAACTCAGAGATGACCATTCTTTCAGTTCTTGCACTGTTCATGAAATCTGCATACTGTCTGCTGAACTGTTCGATCTGTTTTCTGTCTCTCAGTTGCCAAACGTTCTTTGGTGTGAATTTCAACACGATTTCCACCTCCTAAATATTTTTTCCAACATTTCAAATTCTACAACGAATGGTAAAATGTGAGTGGGAGGAGAAAATCATGAGGATCAATGATGTCACGGGTGCATGGTTGATAAGACAGTTCCAACAGCTTTCTGGTCAACAATCGATCACTTTCAACCAGTTGTCACGCGCCGTGACTCCTTTCAATCAAGATGTCTCATCTTCCGTGATCGCTGAGAGGCTAAGGGCACAAATTGGGGGCTATCAACGCTCCATGTATGAAGTTCACAACGCTGTCGGTATGCTCGCGACAGCCGAGGCGGGTCTCGGTTCAATCAGCTCAGTTTTGAATAGGCTCAGGGAACTCGCAGTGCAGGCTTCCAGCTCGACACTGACAGGTGCTGAAAGAACCGCTCTGCAAAGAGAATATTCACAGCTACTTCAGCAGATAAATTCCACATCCCAGAACTTGACGTACAACAACATTCGAATTCTCGCTGGTGAAGTGAAAAATTTCAACGTTCAAATGGGGCCAAACGAGGGACAGAAGCTCAGTATCAATATTCCCAGTATCAATGTTGAAACTCTTGGTCTTTCTAACACCAATATTTCCAGTGTTGAAAACGCCCAACGTGCACTTGAAGCTGTTGAAACCGCCTCGGAGAGTGTCTCTAGAACGAGGTCATACATAGGTGCCACAACAAACAGGTTGTTGTCTGCAGCCAGTGAACTGAGTAACACAATGATCAATTTGGCTTCGGGTGTCAGCAGACTCACTGATACAGATTTTGCAAGGAGCTCAATGGAATTTTTCAAAATCCAGCTTTTAAGACAGTCTTCAATGCTCAGCATGATTCACTCAAACCTTTCTCGGCAAACTGTACTGAGACTGTTACAATGAGGTGATACGGCTTGGTGAGAAAATTGTTCAGGGAGAGAATGGAAGCACTCAAAAAGCTCATTGAAAATGAGCATGCTGAAGCTTTGTTGATATCTCGATGTGACAACTTCGCTTGGGCAACCTTCGGTGCTAGAAACTACGTCACGATCAACAGCCAAATCGGAAACGTCCATTTTTTGATCGCAGAAGACTCCATCTACATACTCGCAGACAACATAGAAAGAAAGCGAATAGAGCGAGAAGAGTTACACGAAGACATCGCGAACGAAGTTGAGTTTGCCGAGTACATGTGGTCAAAGGATCTCTGGGATGTATTGAGATCCTTCGTGCACGGTAAAAAATTCCTATCGGACACGGGCATGTTCGATTCAAAAAATATCTCCGATAAGCTGAGGGAATTGAGGCTCGTTTTCACCGAGATAGAAATCGAAACTTACAGATGGCTCGGTAAAAACTGTGATGAGATTTTTTCAAACGTGATGCCGAAGTTTTCTCCAGAGATGACCGAATGGCAGGTACAATCTGAGATCGCAAAAGCTTTCATTGAGCGTGGCATCGAGCCCATACTCATCCTCGTTTTCGGTGAAGAGAGTGCACAACTTTACAGGCACAATCTTCCGAGGAATGTGAAGATCGGTAGAAAACTTTTCGTCAGTGTGTGCGTTAGGAAGAGGGGTTTGATACTTTCGTCCACCAGATCGATCCTTTTTGGTAAGGATGAACGCTGGATAAAGCAACACAGGGACAACTGCTACGTTGAGGCATCAGCCTTAGCGAGTTCCAAACCTGGTGCTAAGCTGAACGAAGTTTTTGAGGAAATCAAGAGAGCGTATATCGCAGTGAACAAACCTCATGAATGGTTCTTGCATCATCAAGGGGGTCTTGCCGGTTACAATGCGCGGGAGATCATTGCAAACGAAGAAGAAGGTTACATGTTGAGATCTAGAAACGTGGTTGCTTGGAATCCAACGATCACGGGTACAAAATCTGAAGATACTTTCTTGATACTCGAAAACGGATTGGAATGCTTTTCTTATCCTGAAACGAGTCGATGGCCTGCGGTGAAGTTGCAGGTAGGTTCATGCTTCATCGATAGACCGGATATCCTTGTGATCTGAGGAGTGATCGTTTTTGTCGTCCTTCATATTCGAGCTGTTTTGGATGGTCCTCATTTTCAGCATGTTCATACCTTTCGTACGTGCTTATGCTCAGAGGAATGCCAGAGAAGCTCTCATAAGGCAATTGGAGATCAAGCGTAAAAGTAGGGTGATCACACTCATACACAGGCAAGAATCTGTGAGCTTTTTTGGATTAACCTTCGCAAGGTACATAACAATTGAGGATTCTGAGGAGATCTTGAGAGCCATAAAATTGACGCCACCTGACATGCCTATCGATTTGATCTTGCATACTCCAGGTGGACTCGTGTTGGCAGCCGAGCAGATTGCGCGCGCTTTGATCAAACACAAGGGTAAGGTGACCGTCTTCGTACCACACTATGCCATGTCTGGCGGTACTTTGATCGCTCTTGCTGCCGATGAGATAATCATGGATCCAAACGCGGTACTCGGACCGCTGGATCCACAGATAGGAGGATATCCAGCACCGTCCATACTGAGCGTTTTGGAGAAGAAGAACATCAATGAAGTGGATGATGAAACTTTGATACTCGCAGATGTGGCAAAGAAAGCGATGGAACAGGTCAAAGATTTTGTGACTTGTCTCTTGAAGGAGAAAGTTGGGGAGGAGAGAGCGAAAGAACTCGCGGAAAATTTGTGTACTGGCAAATGGACACACGATTATCCAATCACGGTGGATGTCTTGAAACAAATGGGTTTGCCGGTTTCCGATCAGATGCCGCAAGAAGTCTATGAGTTGATGAATCTCTACAGGCAAACTGAACAGAGGAGGCCTTCGGTTCAATATATCCCGGTACCTTACAGAGGCAGTGAAGGCGGCAATTCCAGCAGTCAAAAATTGAGAAGAGATTTTTGGCGCCTTTGAACGAGAGATCTTTAGATTTGTATTCCTCGTTTTTTCATATTTTCAATGACGAATGAATAATCATTCAAGGTTTCTTCCTCGATTTCGCAAGGTGAGGAAAGTTTCTTTTTCAGTTCCTTCACACCAACTTCTCTGAACACGTCGTACATGATGGCGATCCAAAAGTGCACTTTACCTTGCAATTTCTCAATTGCTTTGAGTTGATATTGAAAAAATTCTCCCGAAGCACCGGTGATCTTCTCGAAGCTTTTCTCATCCCAACCCTTCACGTTCAACCTGACGTGAACTTTCAAACCAGTGAAAAGATCGATCAATTCTGGTTTATAACCGAACATGAGTCCATTCGTTTCGAGGATGAATTCACCATTTGTGAGTTTGATGATTTCTGCAACATGTCTAGCTGAAATCTCACCGAGAATTGGCTCGGCACCGCTGACTCGAAACAATTTGTATCCAGTCTTTCTTGAGATTTTCCTCAATTCACTCGCCACGATTTCCGGTGAGAAAAATTCGCCGAAGTGGGTTGGCCTTTCGTTTCTAAAGTAATTCCAACAGTAAGCACACAGCAAATTGCAACCAACAGTATCTGCAGTGACGATACCACCGTAGTGAGAGGAACTGCGAAAGCGGTAATATTTTCTTTCAAAACCTCTCATGACCGAAGATTCGACTTGACCAGATCTTTCAATTGGATCAAAGCCCATCACGATCACCCAAGAGATTTTAATCCACTGCATTGCAGTGGCGTGATAACCTTGAATTTTTCTGAAGATGTCAAGTGATCCTAGAGACAGTACTTGACAGGGTTTCACTCTGCATGGTACAATAAGTGCCAAATAACTTCTAAGGGGAGGTGAAGTGTTAGTGCGTAGGTTTGCAGTGCTGATTTTTGTGTTTCTCTACGTGGCCATCTTTGCGGCGAAGTACGGTGGAACGTTCCGATTCCTCATCGGCGTCGATGTTACCACACTGCTTCCTGGAAACATCCCAGATTCCATCAGTACGATCGTCGGTATGCACATTTTCGAAGGTTTGGTGGACATCGACGAAAATCTCAGGATCATCCCCGCACTTGCCGAAAGGTGGGAGATCACCGACAATGGTACCGCCTACGTCTTTCATCTTCGTAAAAACGTCAAATTCCATGATGGTGTAGACTTCAACGCTCATGCTGTGAAGAAAAACTTTGATTATCTATTCTCTGCGAATCTCAGGAACGTTGGAGTATTCAAAGGGATCATCAAAGAAGTTCAGGTTTTGGATGATTTCACCGTGAAGATAGTGCTGTTCAGACCGCATTCTGCCATCCTCTACAGGTTGGCTCAATCGACCGGTTGGTTCGTTTCACCACAGATGATCGACAAATTTGGACAGGACACAGCCGTTCTTTCAAGAAATCCCGTTGGTACTGGGCCGTTCATGTTCAAAGAGTGGAAAGCTGGCGAAAGTGTTGAGCTCGTCAGAAACCCAAATTACTGGCGTCAGGGTTTACCCTATCTCGACAGGATCATCTTTAGAGTTGTTGCTGAAGATGTCTCGCGCGTCAATCAAGTTAGAGCTGGCGATGCAGATCTTATGTACAATCCACCCCCAGCGTTGGTTGCAGCCATTGAACAGGATAAGTCCCTACAGATCAAGATCATACCAACTGTCAGGACGATCTTCATAGGTTTAAACACTTCAAGAGCCCCATTGAATGACGTGAGGGTTAGGCAGGCTTTGAACTATGCTGTTGATAAAGAAAAACTTTGCAAGGTCCTCATGAGGGGTCTTGCAAAGCCTTCAGACTCACCTCTTTCGAGCATGACTTATGGTTATTTCTCTACAGGAGGCTATCCTTACAATCCACAGAAGGCGAAACAATTGCTCAAGGAAGCTGGATATGAAAATCTGAAACTCGAACTCATCACACCGAAAGGAAGATATCTCAACGATTACGAAACTGCAGTCGCCATACAGGGCATGCTCAAAGAGGTTGGGATAAATGTAGATGTCAAACCGATGGAGTGGGGTAGTTACGTAGCGAAAATCCTCTCACAAAAGCCGGAAGACTGGGATTACCAAATGTTTCTTTTAGGATGGGCGCCAGGCACTGCAGAAGGATATCAAGTGCTCTTTCCACTGTTCCATTCTTCGAACCGGATGGGTAGCCCCACCGGTACGATGCGGTACAACAACTATTTCTACAGTAATCCAAAGGTCGACGAGCTCATAGAAAAAGCTGCAGTAGAAATAGACGAAAAGAAGCTACTTGAATACTTTGCAGAAGCTCAAAGATTGATCGTTCAGGATGCCCCATGGATCTTCCTCTATGAAATGAACATAGCCGCAGTGATGCGAAAAGAAGTTCAGGGAGTCAAGCTCTATCCTACCGAAAGGGTAAGCCTCGCAGAAGCTTGGATCGATCGCTGAACACGAGGGTGGCTCTTGCCACCCTCTTTGAAGGAAGGTGATCAGTCTTGCTCAGGTTTGTAGGCAGAAGATTGCTGCTTCTGATACCTGTTATTATCGGTGTTTCCATCATTTCTTTCTCTATCATGCACATGATTCCAGGTGATCCGGCACGACTCATAGCGGGGGAAGGTGCCACAGTTGAAGACATCATGGCCATAAGGATAAAGTACGGTTTGGATAGACCTTTGATCGAACAGTATTTTAGATTCATGAGGGGTGTCCTGACGAACGATCTGAGATCGATAAGAACAGAACGTCCGATATTGAGTGAAATACTCCCGAGGTTCGCTAACACAGCCCAACTCGCTATAGTGAGTGTTCTCATATCTTCCACGATCGGTGTGAGCCTCGGTATACTTTCAGCCGTGAAAAGGAACAGTTGGTTGGACACTTTCTCTATGGTCTTTTCGCTTGTAGGTGTTTCGATGCCCATTTTCTGGCTTGGAATACTTTTGATAATACTCTTCGCGGTGACATTGAGATGGCTACCTTCAGGCGGAAAGGGTGGCGTACAACATTTAATACTTCCCGCTCTGACCCTCGGCCTCGCTGCATCAGCGATCATCGCTCGAATGACACGTGCGAGTATGTTGGAGGTGCTCAACCAAGATTACGTGAGAACAGCGGTTGCTTTCGGTCTTCCCAAAAGGAAGGTCATTTACAAATACGTTTTACGCAATGCGCTCATACCCGTCGTGACGGTCATAGGTCTTCAGTTTGGTTATCTTCTGGGTGGGGCAGTACTCACTGAGAGCGTCTTCGGTTGGCCTGGCCTTGGCAGATTCATCGTTGACTCCATCTTCAGTAGAGACTATATAGCTGTGCAAGTTGGAATCATGACCATTGCAACCACTTTCGTCTTGGTGAACTTGCTCGTGGACCTACTGTATGCTTTCATAGATCCCAGACTGAGGCGGGGTTGATGACTATGAAGAGAAAGAGTTCTTTATTGATCGTATTGAAGCGTATATCGAGAAACAAGGGTGCAGTTTTTGGTATGTCTGTGGTTTTTATGATAATCTTCGTGGCTCTCTTCGCACCTCTCATTGCTCCTAAAGATCCATATAAACAAGATCTTCTGGCAAGCTTGGAGGCACCTTCCTGGAAGCATTTCTTCGGTACCGATGTGTTTGGTAGAGACGTCCTGAGCAGAGTGATCTACGGTGCCAGAACTTCGCTTTCGATTTCTTCCCTCGCGGTCCTGATCGCTTTCTTACTCGGAGCCATCGTTGGTATCGTAGCCGGATACTTTGGAGGAGTACTAGATGAGATTTTGATGAGATTCCTCGATATACTCATGGCTTTTCCAGACATACTCTTGGCCATAGCCATCGTGGCAGCACTCGGTCCCGGGAAGATGAACTTAGTGGTTGCCATTGCTATATATTCTTTCCCACAGTTTGCTAGGGTAATGCGGGCTTCAACGCTCATGATAAAGAACACAGAATATGTCGAAGCTGCCAAAGCGATTGGAGAATCAAATTTTTCAATAATGTTGAGATACATTCTCCCCAACGCACTTGCACCTGTGCTCGTTCAAGCAACGCTGAGAATGGCAACCGCCGTGCTCACCATCTCCGGTTTGAGCTTCCTAGGTCTTGGAGTGAAACCGCCCGAAGCTGAGTGGGGTACAGACCTTGCCATGGCGAGAGTTTATCTCGAAATAGCACCGCATCTGGGGATCTTTCCGGGTTTGGCACTGTTCCTCACGGTGATGGGTTTCAACCTCTTCGGTGATGGTTTGAACGACGCTTTGAATCCCCGCTTGAAGGACAGGTGATGCGCGTGAAAGAACTTTTGAAAATAGAGAATTTGAGATTGTATTTCGACACGGAGGAGGGTACTGTTAAAGCTTTAGAGGATGTCAATTTGAGTGTGAACGAAGGCGAAATCGTTGGAGTCGTTGGAGAGACTGGTAGTGGAAAATCTATAACCGCGATGAGCGTACTCAAGCTCATACCGAGCCCTCCTGCGAGGATACTCTCGGGAAGAATTTGGTTTGAAGGACAGGAAATAAGTTCATTCGACGAGGAAAAAATGAGGGAAATACGTGGAAAAAAGATCGCGATGATCTTCCAAGAGCCCATGACGTCGCTCAATCCAACGTTCACCGTGGGGGAACAATTGTGTGACGTTCTCATGACACACATGAAGGTCGACAGAAAACAGGCCATCGAGAAAGTACTCGAGGTGTTCAAGCTCGTGAGAATGCAAGATCCCGTTGCACTGCTCAACAAATATCCACACCAACTCTCCGGTGGTATGAGACAAAGAGTGATGATCGCGATGGCCTTACTGTGTAATCCGAAACTTTTGATCGCCGATGAAGCCACCACTGCTTTGGATGTCACGATCCAAGCTCAGATTCTTGGTTTACTCAAAAGGATGAACGAACAGTTCAAACTCAGTGTGATGATAATAACGCACAACTTTGGAATAGTTGCCCAGATTTGTGACAAAGTTGTTGTCATGTATGCCGGGTACGTCGTTGAAATCGCTGAAATAAAGGAAATTTTCAATCAGCCAATGCATCCTTACACGCGAGGACTCCTCAACGCGATACCTCCCATCGATCGTAAGGTCGAAAGACTCAAAATCATCGAAGGCAGTGTCCCCAACTTGATCAACCCTCCCTCCGGTTGTCGTTTTCACCCCAGGTGTGAAAGGCTTGTACGAGGTGTTTGCGACGTTGAGGCACCCAAACTTTTCGGTGAACATCACTTGGTAGCATGCTTCAATCCGTACAACGGTGGTGGTAATAAATGAAGCTTCTGCGGGTTGAAAGACTCATCAAGGACTTTTCGATCAAGCTTGGATTTTTCGGTGGTAGACACGTGATCAGACCGATCAACGATGTTTCTTTTGAGATAGAAGAGGGAGAGACCCTTGGGATCGTTGGAGAGTCAGGTTGCGGAAAGACCACACTCGGTCGCACAGTCATAAGACTCTATGAACCTGACGGAGGAAGGATTCATTTCAACGGAACGGACATCACTGACTTGAAGGAAAAACAATTCAGACACTTTAGAAGGAACATGCAAATTGTTTTTCAAGATCCTTTCTCATCGTTGAATCCACGCATGACTGTTTACGATATCCTCGCGAGACCTTTGCGTATACACAAAGTTGTTCCAAAATCTGAAGAAAAGGACCTGATAATCTCCACTCTGGAGAGTGTTGGACTCAAATCGGAACATCTTGGGAGATTTCCACACGAGTTCTCCGGAGGTCAGAGACAGAGAATCGCCATCGCTCGAGCGATAATAACCAAACCGAAGTTCATCGTTCTGGACGAACCAACCAGTGCTTTGGATGTCTCCGTTCAAGCACAAATAGCGAACCTCTTGAAAGAGTTGAAACAGAAGTTGAAATTGACCTATCTTTTCATATCTCATGATCTTTCCATCATTCAATTTTTGAGTGACAGGATCGCTGTGATGTATTTGGGACAGATCGTTGAAATGGGCGCGGCAGAAAATGTCATAAATGGGATGTTACATCCATACACCCGCCTATTGTTCAGCTCCATACCTGTGCCAGATCCAAAAAAGAGAATGAAGTTTTCCATCGATGTCAGTGAAGTACCATCTTTAGCGAACATCTCAACTGGTTGTCCATTCTTTGAGAGATGTGCTTCAAGGATGAAAGAATGCAGAGAATTCAGACCGAGATTATCACCGATCAGGGAAGAACATTCAGTGGCGTGCTTCTTGTACCACAATGAGATTCATCGATGAGCGGCATATAGCCGCTCTTTTTTGGTAAAAATGGTGCCACGGACCCACCTTCGACTAGTTCAAACCGAGGCATAACCAAGCTTCCAGCTCCAGCCAGGTATCTCTGCGGCACACGGTGCAACCGCTTATGGCTGCTTCCTTCCGGACCTGACCAGGTTCACGGCGCACCGTTGCACAGGCCCCAGCTTTCTTCGCTTTCCACTTGGTCTGTGTCTCGACATGAACCGCCTCCGGTGGGACTTCGGCCCCGCGTATGGCGGATTTCGGGTACAGGGGACCGCCAGCCCCCCGCCTACCGTGGCACCGCAGATATTATATACTAAAATTCCTCCCCAGCTCGAAAATTAACAATTTGTGATAAGATTGAACTAAGATTCTTCGAACATGGGGGGTGATGGGCATGAAGCAAGCAGGTTTCTTGGCTGGTCTTGGTCTAGTTTCCTCTTATTTACTCGCATTGATACCGATGGCGGGTTGGGTATTCGCAATAATCGGCTTAGTGTTGTTCCTTGTGGGTATCTATAAGATTTCTGAGATTACAAATGAAAAAAGGATCTTTCAACTGTTTCTGATTCCTGTGATCCTCGGCTTCATAGCCACAATCATCACTTTGATCACGATGGCAAGCGCCATTGCCAGTATCATGATGAGGAGCTTGGCGGGTTTAAGCGCTTCGATGATAGTCCTCATAGTCGCAGCAGTAATAATTCTGATCGTGAGCTTAGTTTCTTACGTGAAAGCGTACAGACTGTTGGCTGAAGTTACAAAGATGAACATTTTCAACACGGTTGCGAAACTTTATAAATGGGGGGCGATTCTGCTCATAGTCTTTGGTGTCGGAGCCATACTCATGCTGGTTGGTGTGATCGTTGCAACCGTTGGTTTCTTTTCCATGGAACAAAAACAACCTGTACAATGAGGGCTGTGTCCCATTTTACTCAACGGTAAGCTTTTCGAGGTGACGAATCGTCACAGAACTGTTTCCATTCGTCAATACGCATCTCCATACATATATTAATGGGGAGCGCTCTCAAAGGTGACTCAACGTTTGAACGAAGGGTGTTGTCTACATATTGAGCCCTCAGTCTAACCTTTTGGTAAATTCAATAACATCACTTTTGTAGTAGCGCTTCCCAAACTTTAGAGAGATATTTCTATAAGTAGTAAGTGGTAGTTCAAATCCAGTTTTTATAATACCTTGGATGAATAAGTCTTTCAAAGGATCAAGATTTCTTAGCGAAATATTCCTCGGCGAGTATACCCATCATGATCACATCGTAGTATCTCCCTTTCAAGTATCTTGCCTTTCTCAGGATGCCTTCCTTCAGAAAACCACATTTTTCATAAACATGGATTGCACGTGGATTGTATTCGTACACTCGTAACTGAACACGGTTGAGGTTGAGATACTCAAAAGCGTATTTTAAAGTGAGCTCAGTTGCTTCCGTTCCCAACCCGAGGCCCCAGAAATTTCTCTCCGTTATGGCTATGCCGAATTCGGCACACCTGTTCACCCAGTCAATGTTGTGCAAACCCGTGGTGCCAACGAGTTGGCCTAATTCTACTGGAACAATCGCGAATACAACGTCTTTTTGGCTCGTATAAAGATTTTTTATCCATTCTTCTTCTCTGAGCCTGTTCAATGGGAAAACACTCAAAAGGTACTGTCTGACTTCTTCATCGTTGATGTTCAAAAGCCTATCGATGTCTGAAATTTCGACAGGCCTCAAGATGACTCTTTTTCCTTTAAGAATCATACTCATCCCTCGCTTTTGATAACATAATTCTACGTCAAAACTTGAAATCTTCACATCGATTTGGTAATATTGTGTCGGTCGAAAGGAAAGGGGTATGCGACATGGCAAAAAGGTGCGAGATCTGTGGCAAAGAACCCGTGGCTGGTAAGAATGTGAGCCATTCAAACCGGCACACACCAAGGATGTTCAGGCCAAACGTTCAAAGAGTGAAGGTGATACTGGAGGATGGAACGATCAAAACGATGAAGGTGTGTGCCAAATGCTTGAAAGCAGGAAAAGTGAAGAAAGCAGCAGTAGTTTGATCGCGCGGATTTTCCGCGCGATTTTATTTTTGCTAAAATGTAGTTGTGAGATTTGAAAAAGGATGGTGAGCAGAGTGGATCTGAAAGCTTTCATCAGAAATATTCCTGATTTTCCCACAAAAGGTATCATATTTCGAGATGTCACACCTTTGTTGAGAAATCCTGCGGCTTTCCAAAGGGCAATCGATGAAATGACTAGAACTATGCATGGTTTGAACTTCGATCTCATAGTTTCTCCCGAAGCTCGTGGATTCATTTTCGGTGCGACTTTGGCTTACAGACTTGGCAAAGGTTTCGTACCTGTGAGGAAACCGGGGAAGCTCCCTTACGAAACTGTCTCTGTTGAGTACGCTCTCGAGTATGGAAGCGCACAGCTTCATATGCATTCGGATGCCATCCAAAATGGTCAAAGTGTGATCATCGTGGACGATGTTCTGGCAACGGGTGGCACAGCATCGGCTATAGCCGACTTAGTAAAAAGTGTGGGTGGTAAAGTGGTGGGAATGTGTTTTCTCATAGAACTGACCTATTTGAACCCGAGAGAGAAGTTGAGGAACTACGACGTTCGATCTGTCCTCACCTATTGAGGGGTGAGCTTCATGCTCAAATTCGATTTCAGCTTCATGTTCGAGCCTAACGTGAAAGATGGCATCAATGAAGAAGATATTGCCAGGTTGCAACCTGTTCTTAGTCAGATAGTGGAAGAAACGGCGCGCGAAAAGCCTTCGTTCGTTAAGATCCTGTTCGATCGCAATCTGATGGAATCTTTGGAAGATTTGAGAGAATGGATTCTGAACTTCGATAGTCTCGTGGTCATAGGCATAGGTGGTTCCAGTCTTGGAACTGCCGCTTTAGCCAGTGCGTTGAAACCTTTCGACTGGAATTATCTATCCAAGGCGGAGCGCGGAGGTTATCTGAGGATCTTTTTCCTGGAAAATGTTGATCCAGATTATACTGCTTCTGTGTTGGATCGCATAGATCTTCGCACCACCGTTTTCAATGTGGTTTCGAAGTCAGGCTCAACGGCGGAATGCCTTGCACACTATCAAATCATCAGGGGTCTGCTTGAGATCAAAGGTTTGAAACCATCGGAGCACATCGTGTTCACAACGGACCCAAAGAAGGGTTTACTCAGAAAGATCGCAGAGCGTGACAAGATAGTCGCTTTGGATATACCACCGGAACTGGGTGGTAGATTCAGTGTCCTCTCGGCAGTGGGGCTTTTCCCAGCGATGGCTATAGGAATCGACGTGAAAGCTCTGGTGGATGGAGCTAAGGATGCTTACATGAAGTGCGTTGTGTTGGACGTTTGGAAGAATCCCTCGGCAATGATGACCGCTTGTTATTATTTGCACAAGCTCAAAGGTAGACGGATCACGGTTATGATGCCATATTCGAATCGGTTATACACACTGGCTGATTGGTTTAGACAACTGTGGGCTGAAAGCTTGGGGAAGAAATATTCGCTCACAGGGGAGATCGTGTATGAAGGTCTAACACCTATAAAAGCCCTTGGCGTGGTTGATCAACATTCACAGCTTCAACTTTACAATGAAGGACCAGACGATAAAACCATCACGTTCATTGAGGTTGAAAAATTTGACAGAGAGGTTCTGATACCCTCTATCCATCAAGATGAGGAAATCGCCTATCTTAATGATAAGAAACTCTCGGAGTTGCTCAAAAATGAATTGCTTGGAACGGAGAGATCTTTAGCCTTCAATGGACGGCCGAGTATGAGGATAATCTTTCCATCGATCAACGCTTACGAGCTTGGTCAGTTCTTCATGTACTACGAGTTCACTACGACACTCATGGGGAAACTTTTGAAGATCGATCCGTTCGATCAACCCGGTGTTGAGTTGGGTAAGCAGATCACTTACTCTCTGATGGGAAGAAAAGGTTTTGAAGAGATGAAATTTCCAGAACCAACGAAGAAGGTTGTGATCGAATGACCAAGAAAATCGTCGAAATATTCAAGCCGAGGAGTCTCTACCACGTTGAAGAAGGTCCTCTTGGAGAGAACGTTTATGTGGTCGTGGTCGATGAAGAAACTGATGTTGAAAAGAAATTTATTGAGTTTTACCGAGAAGTCGGTGAAGAACCAGTTCTCATCGTTGTGACGGAAGAGGAATTCAACCAACTTCTGCCATTACTTGGCAAAGGAGAGAAGCTTTACTGAAGCTTGTAGTTGGATTAACTGGAAGAACAGGGAGTGGTAAGAGCACCGTTGCAAATATGCTCAAGCAATTTGGAGCCAGTGTCATCGATGTTGATAAGATTGGACACGAAGTGTTGCAGGATGAATCAGTGAAAGAGGAGTTGAGACAACTTTTCGGCTCAGAAATCTTCTCGGGTGATGAAATCGACAGAGTAAAGCTAGGAAGGATAGTTTTCGATGATGAGGAAAAGCTCAAAGCGCTCGAGAAGATCGTACATCCTTTAATCAGAGAACGAGTTTCAAAAAGATTGGAGAGCATGTCGGGTGTAGTCGTGCTGGACGCAGCAATTTTGAAAAGGATAGGACTTGACAAACTGTGTGATGCCATAATCACTGTCAAGTGTGATGATGAAAAAATCATCGAGAGATTGAGAGCAAAAGGGCTCACAGAAGTTGAGATCAAAAAAAGACTTTTCGCTCAGAGAGATATTTCTGAGGAAGGTTTCATCGTCGAAAACGATTCGGACATTGAGTCTCTCAGAGAAAAAGTAATTCACATTTACAAACAATTACTTAAGGGAGGTGTCGGTTCATGAGAAAGTTTCTGGTGATTTTGTCGATTGTACTGTTCGTAGCGTTCGCTTTAGCAAAGGTTAAGGTCACGTTCTGGCATGCGATGGGCGGAGGACACGGTCAAACTTTGCAGGAAATCGTCAATTTCTTCAATCAGCAACGTCCGGATATCGAAGTCGAAGCCGTATACATCGGAACCTATTCTGCTCTACAGCAGAAACTGCTTGCCGCTGCACAGGCCGGAGGACTTCCGACGATCTCTCAAGCTTATTCGAACTGGACCGCAAAACTCATTTACTCTGGTATTGTCGAACAACTGAACGCTTATGTGAACGATCCGAAGATAGGCTTGTCCAAAGCGGAGTGGGAAGACATCTGGGAACCTATGAGGTTGAACTGCATGTGGGGCGATAAGATCTATGCTGTGCCTTTCAACAAGAGTATCTACGTGCTGTACGTGAACACGGACGCACTTGCACTCGCTGGGCTAAAGATACCGGAGACCATAGGTGAGTTGAAGAGAGCCGCGATATTGATGACGGAGGATTTCAACAACGATGGAAAGATCGATCAGTACGGATTTGGATTCAGATCTACAGTGGACCATTTCCAAGTTTTCCTGGCTTTGAATGGAGGCTCGATACTCCAAAAAGGTCCAGACGGTAAATGGAAAGTGACGATCAACAGTCCAGAATCTAGAGAGGCTCTTCAATTTTTGCTCGATTTAAAGGATAAATACGCTCTGGTACAGGGTGGTTATCTGGATGGACCATTCGGTGAAGGAAAAATAGCCATGTTCATCGAAACGGTGGCGAGTAAACCTTACGTCGATTCTGCTTCGAAGGGTAAGCATGGTTGGACTTGGGCACCAGTGCCTGTATGGAAAACACGCAACGTTCAGTTCGCAGGTACAGACGTGATCATGTTCAGCACTGCAAAGCCTGAAGAGAAAAGAGCAGCTTGGGAATTCATGAAGTTTCTGATATCCCCAGAGATCACGGCATATTGGGCTGTCAAGACTGGATATCTACCTGTCAGAAAGAGTGCGACGGAGACTGCCATTTGGAAGAAATATGTTGCGGAAGACCCAGCGGCGCAGGTACCATTGATTCAACTTCCGTACGGTGTTTTTGACCCGCAGATTGGTGTTTGGGCTGAAATAAGGAATATCGTTGGTACTATGGTGAGTGACGTGCTGTACGGGAAGAAAACTGTAGAAGAAGGTTTAGCTTGGGCGGAGGCAGAGATAAAGAGAGAACTCGCAAAGGAAGGTATGTAAGGAACGTGACGGGGGCTCAAGGCCCCCGTTTTGATTTCGGAGGGATGAGTGTGAGGGGAGATCCATTCGGGAGGCATAGAGTGGTCGAACCGAAGGGAAAACTACCTCAGCCTGCGTGGAAACTGGATAATGACACAACGAAGTTGTACGATAACGAAATGTTGATAGAAGTGATCAAATTGAATGTGGATGCAGCTTCTTTCACTCAGATAAAGAACGAAGTGGGATTAGATGAGAAAAAAATCGCTGAGAGGATCATGCAGATCGTTCGAGAACGTGGTAAGTTACATAATCCCGTGACAGGTTCCGGTGGTATGCTCATAGGCATAGTGAAAATGATCGGAAAAGATCTAAATGTGGATGTGAAAGTTGGTGATAAAATAGCAACACTTGTCTCGCTCAGTTTAACACCATTGAACTTGAAAAAGATAAAGAAAGTTTATCTAGATAGAGATCAAGTTGATGTCGAAGGTGAAGCGATACTTTTCGAAACCGGGGTTTTTGCTCGACTGCCTGAAGATATGCCTGAGTCTGTGGCGCTCGCGATACTCGATGTGGCGGGAGCTCCGATCCAAACGGCGAGGCTCGTCTCGCCCTCCGATTTGGTGCTAGTTATTGGTGCTGGTGGTAAATCTGGGGTGCTCTGTTGCTACGTAGCAAAAAAATATGCAGGGCCAACTGGTAAAGTTGTGGCGCTGGTACACTCAGAAAGATCCGTGAGTGAGTTGGAGAAACTGGGCTTCGTGGACGATGTTTTTGTCTCCGATGCACAGGAAGCTGTTGGTTCTTACGAGAAATTCCTTCAAATCACTCGTGGAAGACTCGCGGACGTTGTGATCAACGTGGTGAACGTGCCAGATACTGAGATGACTTCAATATTGTGCGCTAGAGAGAGAGGGAAAGTTTATTTCTTCTCTATGGCGACGAGTTTCACCAAAGCGGCACTCGGTGCCGAGGGTATAGGTAAAGATGTGGACATGATCATAGGTAATGGTTATGCGAAGAATCATGCCGAGTTTGCATTGAAGATTGTTAGAGAAAATCCAAAACTCTACGAACTCTTCTTAGAAAGGTATGGTGAAAAATGACACTGCTCGACAGTTTCACAGTTCACTACCAAAACGAAAACGTTAAAAATCAACAATCGAAAACGTCATCTAAAGAGCCGTTTCTCAATTCTCTTCACTCTGGAACCTTCAACGTGTGTCTCTATGTTTACGAAGGTGAGACACCTAAGATGTTGCTCTCACTCGCCATCTTTGATGAAGAGAGTGTAGAAGCCTTCTTTGGCGAAGGTGTTGAATTTGGAAAGATCAAAAATTTCAATGAAATTGAACTTCTTTTGGGGAAAGATAAGCTCGCCATCGTAGATGTAACTCTGCCTGGCGATGAGTTGATCATCCTTCAGAATGGTCCACATGATTTGGTTTGCTTGGTTTCTTATGAGAAGATCAAGCTTTTAAACAGGGAACAGCTTGCGAAACTTTTGGTCGAAGAGTACTTCAAGAGATTTTATAATTACGATGCCAAGTACAGAGTAACAACTAGTGATGATTCAATCATTGATGTGTAGCACTCTTTCGTGTATAATTTGCTTTGCGAGGTGTGATCGATGGAAAACTTCGTGTTCCATAACGAAACTAAACTCATTTTTGGGAAAGGAACTATAGAAAAGATCGGCGAAGAAATCAAGGTTGCCGGGTTGAAAAAAGTCTTGATGTTGTGTGGTAGTGGTTCCATAAAGAAGAATGGAGTCTACGATCTTGCAACAGAGTCTCTCAAAAAGGGCCAGATATCCTGGGTTGAAGTTTGGGGTATCAAACCCAATCCCGTGCTTTCAAAAGTACACGAAGCGGTGGAGATCGCCAGAAAAGAGAAAGTCGAAGCTATACTGGGAATCGGCGGTGGTAGCGTCATAGACTCTGCTAAAGCTGTTGCGGCAGGCGTTGTTTATGCTGGTGATATATGGGATGCTTTCGTCGGTAAATATAAAGTTGAAA
Organism: Pseudothermotoga sp.; assembly: GCA_025060105.1. Classification (NCBI taxonomy): domain Bacteria; kingdom Thermotogati; phylum Thermotogota; class Thermotogae; order Thermotogales; family Thermotogaceae; genus Pseudothermotoga; species Pseudothermotoga sp. The sequence continues at coordinate 56,603 of JANXCS010000006.1, forward strand.
AAGCCTTGCCTGTTTTCGCTATCTTGACGATCTCGGCCACCGGAACTGAAATGAATGGAAACGCCGTGATAACCAACGAGAAGACGCAAGAAAAACTTGCCGTCAGTTCAAAAGCGTTGTATCCGAAAGTTTCGATAATTGATCCTTCGGTTCAAGCAAGTTTGCCTAAAGAACAAACTGTTTACGGCGCTGTGGACGCAATCGCGCACATTCTGGAATATTACTTTGATGGTTCAGACGCTCTAGCTCAAGACGAACTCAGTGAAGCTTTGATAAGAACTATTATGGTGTGTACGGAGAAATTGTTGAACGATCCAAACGACTATGAAGCGAGGGCAAACTTCGCATGGAGCGCGACATTGGCGCTGAATGGTTTGACCGCGGCAGGCAGACGCGGTGGAGATTGGGCTTGTCACAGAATAGAGCATTCTTTGAGTGCTATCTATGACATAGCTCACGGTGCGGGACTCGCGATCGTTTTTCCTGCTTGGATGAAGCATGTTTGGAGGCAAAAACCCCAACAGTTCATCAGATTCGCCAAGAAAGTTTTCTCGATAACTAGCGATGGTGAAACTGCAGCATTGGATGGAATAGAAGCTTTCAAATCTTGGCTGAGAAGAATGGGAGCTCCGGTATCCCTGAGGGATGTGAACATTCCATCTTCTGATCTGGACAAAATAGTAGAAAACGTCTTCAGATCTGGTAGAACTCTTGGTCAGCTCAAAAAATTGGACAGAAGCGATGTGAAAAAGATTTTGGAACTCGCATTTTAAGGATTTGAGGAGGCGTGTCCGAACTGGCTAAGGAGCCGGTCTCGAAAACCGGTGGGCCGTGAGGCCCTTGTGGGTTCGAGTCCCACCGCCTCCGCCAGAAGAAGGTGATAGCATGTTCGTCGTTGAAAAAGTCGTGGATATGAAGCGTCTAGCTGAATCGCATAGAAGCGCAGGAAAGTGGATCGGTTTCGTTCCAACGATGGGCTATCTGCATGAAGGACATTTGTCTTTAGTAAGACGTTGCCGCAGTGAGAACGACACGGTCGTTGTCAGCATATTCGTCAATCCAACTCAGTTCGGGCCGAATGAAGATTACGCGAATTATCCTCGCGATTTGAAAAGAGACCTATCGATGTTGGAAAAGGAGAACGTCGATTATGTATTCGTGCCGACCGTGGAAGAGATGTATCCAAAAAACTATTCGACGTACGTGATCGAAGAGAACCTGTCGAGATACCTGTGCGGTAAATCTCGTCCAACTCATTTCAAAGGTGTATGCACCATCGTCACGAAGCTGTTCAACATTGTGAAACCACACCGTGCTTATTTTGGGCAAAAGGATGCTCAACAGTTCAGGATTATACGCAGAATGGTTAAAGATCTCAACATGGACGTTGAGGTTATAGAATGTCCCATAGTGAGAGAACAAGATGGATTAGCCATGAGTTCGAGAAACGTTTATCTAGTTGGTGAAGAAAGAAAGCAAGCTTTGGCGTTGTATCAATCGTTGAAGATCGCCGAACAACTTTACCAGTCAGGTGAGAGAAACGCTGAAAGAATCAAACAAAAGATGTTGGAACATTTTGCGAAATACGATCTTGTCAAAGTGGACTATGTGGAAATCGTTGATGAAGAAACACTTCAACCTGTGGGACAGTTGGATGGAAAGGTTCTGGTCGCCGTGGCCGCCTGGGTCGGGAAGGCCCGCTTGATTGACAACACGATACTTGGATGATACTGGATGTTTTCATCGTTTCGCTGCTTTTATCTCTTATATTCAAAAAGAGACTGTATCACCTTCACGAAACGAAAATAAGGTTAGTCTATCTCTTCCCTCTGCCTTTCATCTTACAGTTCCTACAAGTTGAAAACAGAGTTTTAATGATGATAGCTTCCTATTCAATCTTGTTCTTCCTTCTTGTGATCAACTGGAAGATAGAAGGTTTCAAGTACATATTTTTCGGCTCGGCTTTGAACTTTGTTGCCATCATGCTCGGTGGTGGGAGAATGCCAGTCTATGGTCCTCTGGCAGCCGCCATGGGCCTGACACCGAGCATCAAGCATACATTGTTGGAAAGATTCAATGTCATTTTGCTGATCGGCGATATAATACCTGCTTATACACCTTGGTGTAGAAAGTTTCTGATCAGTATTGGAGATGTGTTCGTTTATATAGGTTTGGTCGTATTCATGCTCACCAAGTCAGAGAGCTCACCTTTCAAACGCGCCTTCTGATCTGAGTTCCATCTTGAACTTGTATTTATCTCCTCTGTAAATAGAGCGCACGAACTCAACACATTTTCCATTCGTTGTATAAGTGTAACGCTTTCTCAACAAGGCGCACGTCCCAGGTTGAATTCCCAAATGTTTAGCATCAGGAGTAGAGACTTGTGTGAGTTCGAGTTCCTCCATTGCTCTGATCAGTGGTATCTTCAGTTCGTTCCTAAGGAATTCATAGAGGGATTCTTTTGACATGTCTTTTTTCAATATGTTCAATATCCTCACATCCACCGCGGGGTTCAAATAAGCACTCTCTATAGCAACGGGATCATCGTTCAGAAATCTCACGCGCCTGAGTAATACAACCATGGTGCCTTGTTCGAGGCCAAAGATACCACACAATTCCGCTGGGACTTCAATGAGTTTGTTGTCCAAGACGTGTGATTTGACACTGAACCCTTCTTCCTTTGCCTTGTCGGTGAAGCCTTTCAAAACGTTCATTGCCTCTTCTTCTTTACGACCAACGATGAATGTTCCTTTACCTTTGTGCCTAGTTATGAGACCTTCAGACTTGAGTTCATCCAATGCTCGGCGAACGGTCAATCTACTCACGCCGAATGTTCTCACTAACTCGATCTCTGGTGGGATTCTGTCACCAGGTCTGTACTCTCCGTCCAGAATCTTACGTTTCAGATCCTTATAAACTCGATAATACAGAGGAACAGGATATTCTTCCACATTCATCCCCCCAACATTGTGATCGCTTTCCTCAAATTCGGTTGAACACTGAGAACCTTTTGACATTCTTCAAAACTCTTCTTCGAAATCAAATGCAGCACGGCAAGTTTGACATTGAAATTTGCCTTTTCAAGGGTTATTTTAGCAGTTTCTTCATCCGTTTTTGCTAGTTGTACAATCATATCTATTGCTCTTCTTCTCAGTTTTTCATTCAGAACGAGCACATCTATCATCAAATTGTCATACACCTTGCCGAGTTTTATCATCACAGCTGTACTGAACATGTTCAGAACCATTTTCTGTGCCGTTCCAGCTTTCATACGTGTACTGCCGGTTATTACCTCAGGTCCGGTGACGACTGACACAACTATGTCCGCAAGATGACCCAACGGTGGCTTGTCCACGTTGCAGATCAGGGCAGTCTTACAACCAAGTTGCCTTGCCAAGGAAAGAGCTCCTCTCACATAAGGCGTACTTCCACTTGCAGCTATGCCAATGACTAGATCCTTCGAGCTGATGCCGTGATTCAAAAGATCTTTTTTTCCTTCTTCTTCTGAATCTTCAACTCCTTCGATCGATCTGCGTAATGCTTCGAAACCTCCAGCGATGATTGGGACGAATACATCCTCTGAAATACCGTAAGTTGGCACGAGTTCCACGGCATCCATGAAAGCTATCCTTCCACTGGTTCCAGCACCGACGTAGAAAACTTTTCCGTTCGATCGCAGAACTTCGATGCATGTTTCAACCAGTCTCTCTATCTGTGGTAACGCTTCGCGCACAGCCAGAGCAACCAAAGCATCTTCTTCGTTTATAATTTTCAAAATTTCAGCCGTGTTCTTGCTGTCAATACCAAAAGATTTTGGATTCCTCATCTCTGTGATCGGTTTGTGTTCGTTCATCGATACACCTCCACAGGAAGTTTTCCGGCAGGTTTTATTTCACCGAGTAACACTCTCATGAGAGCTCTTTGAGAGACCATTTCGTAACCATAGGTGCAAACGCTGGAAGATTCTATCAAGCAACAATCATAGGGGTTGCGAAGAGCGACCATCAAAACTTTCTTGAAATTCTTGCGTACACGATACAGTTGTTCCTTCTGCCAACTCGAAAGGTGTGCATTTTCAGTGAAGACAACACATTTTTCTCCCTCTACGATCTCCGTTCCCTCCTCCAAAGTGGAAAGTTTGCTGTTGAACATCCTCGAGAGTTCCTTCGCTACCCAAGGAATACCTACATCGGATTCTTGAACTTGAACCAATCTACTCAATTTGACGGTGAACACATGATCATGTTTGTTCAGCTTCAGCGGTAGCATGCCATCTCGATCGCTGACGAGAGTGATTGAACTTTCTGCCACTTCCTGCATGGTTTTTTCGTGTTCCACACCGAAATGTATTTCCTCAGGCAACTGTTTGATCGAAAACTTTTCTTTGAACCAACGAATCCTCTCCAAAGATTCCATGAGCCTTTTTTGTAAAATCGGCTCTTGCTCTATCTTTTTCAACAAAGTTTTCTTCGCTGAAATCTGAGCTTCAGGTTCGTGACAAACCGTTAAGACGTCGATACCGGCCTCGAAGGACCTCACAACCGCTTCTTCCACCGTCATGTTCTTCACGATACCACCCATTAGAAGATCGTCCGCAACAGCTATTTTAGTGTATCCGAGCTTCTTTCTCAGAAGCTCTGTCACGATTTCAAACGATACTGTGGCGGGTTGTTTGGTTGGTTGAAGCTTTGGAAGGTATATGTGCGAGGGCATGATGGTGTCTATACCTTCCTCGATCAGCAGTTTGAAAGGAATGAGCTCCCACTTTTCGAGTTGTTCAAGACTTTTGTCGAGTGTTGGCATCTCCAAGTGTGCATCCAAAGAAACGCTTCCTTTGCCTGGAAAATGCTTCGCGCAGGCTGCCACGTTTTCTTCTTTTAACCCTTCGTAAAAGCGTAACGCGAATTTGGCAACAATCTCGGCTCTGTCCGAAAAACTCCTCACTCCAATTCCAGGATTGTTCGGATTATCGTTGATATCAACCACTGGTGCGAGATTCCAACTCACACCAACAGCCCTCATTTCACGAGCCAAAACTTTCGCAACCTTGTAGGCGTTGCCCTCGTTGTCGGTAGCCGCGATGGCCATCGCTCCGGGAGAAACGGAGAAACCTTCTCTGAAGCGTGTCACAATACCTCCCTCTTGATCCACAGCGAAGATGACATCGTTACCCAGCACTGATCTAACTTGCTTCACCAAATTGAGCACTTGTTTCGGTCTTTCCACGTTTCTTGCGAAGAGGATCACGAATCCTGGTTTGACGATTCTCAACACTTTCAACGTCTCTTCGTCGACTTCTTTGCCTTTGATACCTATCAAAAAAAGCTGACCGACCATTCCATCGAGGTCCATTCAAACCACCTCGCTCTTTGATTATACACCCATTGAATTTGTTGTCCTTACATTGAGTTTTTAAATGGTATAAAATAAAGACAAGGAAGGTGTATTCACTGTGAACTTTCTTGTGCTCTTAAAACAGGTTCCAGACACAGAAAAAGTGAAAATAGATCCAGTCACAGGAGCAATGATCAGAGAGGGCCTCGATATCACGATGAATCCACTCGATGCTCACGCACTGGAGTTGGCAGTGTCTCTGAAAGAAAGAGTGGGAGGAAGAGTGGTTGTTTTAAGCATGGGACCAATGAACACGATCGATGTGCTGAAAGACGCTGTGGCACTCGGCGCAGATAGAGCGATTCTTCTGAGTGATCCCGCACTCGCAGGTTCAGACACCTGGGTGACGAGCCTGGCCCTTGCAAGAACGATTCGCAACCTTAAGATCGATTTCGACCTTCTCTTATGTGGAGAAAAGTCCACCGACGGTGAAACTGGTCAAGTCGGTGTGGAGTTGGCGATATTGTTGGGTTTACCCGTTTTGACTTATGTTTCAGAACTCGTCGAAGTTGGTACAAGTTCAGTGATTGTGAAACGTTCTGTGGAAGATGCCCATGAAATTTGGAGAGTTCCATTACCTTCTTGTTTGTGCGTGTTGAAAAGTGTTGCAGAACCAAGATTACCCACCTTGGGGGGAAAGAAGAGAGCAATGAATTCTAATATTGAAACCTATGGAATCAAGGACGTTGGGCTCGAGCCTGAAGAGGTTGGATTGAAGGGCTCTCCTACCCGTGTTGTGAAAGTGTTCAATACCAAGGTCTCTCGTTCTTGCAAGTTGTATTCAGACAGAGAAGTCGTTCGGGGGATCGAACGCGTTTTAGAACTCATCAAACTGTCACTGGAAGGTGGCTTGTGATGATCTTTGTCCTCAACCACAGGGTGGATCGCAACAGTTTTGAATTAATCTCCAAGGCGAGGAAGCTTGCGGATAAAGTTTCCACTAAACTCGCTTTTTTATTGATGTCTTGCTCGAAAGATGGAGTAGAAAATCTGAAACGTTTTGGGCCTGACTTGATCATCTTGGCATTACATGAGAGATTCAAAAGGTTCTCCATCGATCCATTCCTTTCGGCATCGAGCAAAATCATTGAAAAGTACTCACCTTCGATCGTTTTGGCACCAGCGACAACCTTTGGAAGGACCTTGATGCCCGCGTTGGCAGCGATATTTCGCACCGGTTTGACTGCCGATTGCACCGATCTCGATATCGACGCAGACGGGAACCTCCTTCAAACCAGACCAGCGATAGGTGGAAACGTCATGGCGACTATAATGACGCCATCGCACCGACCACAGATGGCGACGGTTAGACCCGGTGTGTTTGAGATGAGCGAATGCGATGAGAGAAACACCATCATTTTGGAGGAAAAGATCGACGATGTGTATGACAGATGTGAACTTCTTTCTGTAGAGTCCAAAGAAGCTGGTGCTAGGCTTGAAGAAGCCGAAATCATTGTCTCGGTAGGTAAAGGTCTTCGCAAGAAGGAAAACGTCGAGCTGGCTTTCAAACTTGCGAAACTTGTGAAAGGCGCAGTGGGAGCTTCGAGAGCTGTTGTGGATGCGAAATGGCTTTCTCACGATCATCAAGTGGGACTGAGTGGTAAAACTGTCAAGCCTAAGATTTACATGGCTGTTGGTATCTCGGGAGCAGTTCAGCATCTTGCAGGCATGCAGACATCAAAAATTATTGTTGCGATCAATAAAGACAAATACGCACCCATTTTCAAGATCGCAGACATAGGCATCGTGGCAGACGCATGTTGGGCACTGAGTGAGCTCATAAAGCAATTGGAGCGTGATATGGATGGAATTAATGAATGAGCTTGCAGAAATAGTTGGCGTTGAAAATGTCAAATGTGATCCTGAAGAGCTTGAGAAGTACTCCCACGATGAAACCAGTGGTATCGAATGGCAAATGCCTTCAGCGGTGGTTTTTCCAACTGATACCGAACAAGTGTCAAAGGTTTTGAGGTGGGCAAATCAAAGGAAGATTCCTGTGGTTCCCCGTGGAGCTGGTACGGGACTATCGGGTGGTGCTGTGCCGTTGAGAGGGGCTGTCATCCTTTCACTCGAGAGGATGAACAGGGTGATCGAGTTCGACGAGGAGAACATGACCATAACAGTTGAGCCTGGGATGATCACTGGTGAGATACAAAAGATCGCAGAAGAACACGGCTTATACTATGCAGGCGATCCTGCCAGCAGTGAGAGTTCTTCCATAGGGGGGAACGTGGCTGAGAACGCGGGTGGGACAAAAGTTATAAAATATGGACCCACTGGTTTTCATGTGCTTGGAATTGAAGTCGTTCTTCCAACGGGTGATATCGCTCATTTCGGTGGTAAAACACTCAAGAATGTGACAGGTTACGATATGGTGAAATTGTTCGTCGGCAGTGAGGGAACCCTCGGTATTGTGACGAAAATCACACTCAGGTTGATACCAAAACCGAAGTACGCAGCCGTTCTACTTGCACCTTTTCAAACTGTGGAAGAAGCGGTGAAGTGTGTACCGAAAGTGCTTTCACAATCCGGTGTTCTTCCTGCTTCCATAGAGTTCATGGACAAACCTTCCAGTGAGATAGCCTCGAGGTTTTTGAATGAGAATATTCCAAACCCTGAGGCAGAATGCCATCTCATCTTCGAGCTCGAATCTTCAGACAAACAAAACTTGGTCAAAGAATACGTAGAACTCGGAGAAAAACTTATTAAGATGAACGCCATGGAAGTGTACATCGCCGACAACAGGACTCAACGGATGAAAATATGGCGGTTCAGAAAAGCCATAGCCGAAGGTATCATCGCGTTCAAACCAAAGCATTGCATGGAGGATGTAGTAGTTCCCATAGCCAACATGCCTAAATTGATTGTGTCGACTTACGAAATCGCCCGCAATGAAGGATTGGAAGTGCTGAACTTCGGACACGTTGGTGATGGGAATGTTCACGTCACTTTTCTGAAACCTGACGAGGTGAACGACGAGTCTTGGAACGATTCACTTGAAGATGCTTTGAAGGAACTTTATAGGGTCACGGTAGAGCTCGAAGGAAGTTTGACTGGCGAACATGGGATTGGGCTGAAACGAAAGAAATATCTGCGAATGTTTCTGAGCGAAACAGAATTGGAACTGATGAAGAAGCTCAAAAACCTCTTCGATCCTAACAATATCTTGAATCCTGGAAAAATCTTTCCTGATTGAGAAAACTTGAGAGAGCAGAAGATTTCGTGAGCAAAAAGAAGAATTAGAGAATATCAGCCCAAAAGCCAACTGAACAGACCGAAAAATATTGAGTAAAGAAACTTGATCTTGGTGGGTGTGAATTGATAACCTAACTTTGGTATTAAAAAGGTATACCATGGAGGTACCTTATGCGTAGAGATCTTGGCGATCTGAAAGAAAAGATTTATCTTGATCTTCGCGAAAAGATCTTGAATGAAGAAATTAAACCCGGCGAGTGGATAGTTGAGAGAAAGCTCACAGAGATTTACAAAGTGAGTAGGACTCCAATAAGGGAAGTTCTACGTATGTTGATGGAAGACGGTCTCATTGAGCTCAACGGTAAGAAAGGTTACACGGTCAAGAAGCTCAGTCTAGAAGATTTTGTAGAGATATACACAGCTAGGGAAGCGATCGAAGGAGCTGCAGCTCGCCTCGCGTGCCGCAGAAGGGAACCTGAGCTGATTGAGAAACTCAACAAATTGAAAGAAAATCTTAAGCTCGTCGATATAGATAAAGATCCCGCACAAGGTGTGGCACTGGGAAGACAACTTCATGATCTTTTGATTGAGTACAGTGGGAACAAAATTCTCAAGAAATTTTACGAAAAACTCAGATTACTCACGAACATGACCAGAAACATAACTAAAAGATCTGTAGAGATAGAGAAGAGATCGAGGGATGATCATGTGAAAATCATCGAAGCCATACTGTCGAACGATGAAACCAGAGTGGAAGAGCTCATGAGAAAGCATCTGCGTGAAACGCTCAAATCTGTTGTTGACAGCTATTATTCGTTGATCATGAAACGTGCATGAGGAGGTTGCACCATGGAGGTTTTGACTCAAACGGTGACGGTGGGGTTTGCACAAGTGTTTCAACCTTGGAACTTATTGCTGTTGTTCATTGGGGTACTGTGGGGTATGATCTTTGGAGCCATCCCTGGTCTGACAGCGACGATGGGTGTGGCTCTCGCGATCCCATTCACGTTCAGTATGAAACCTATATCGGGATTGGTTCTGCTCACAGGAATCTACATAGGTGGTGTGTCTGGTGGTTTTATCTCAGCAACTTTACTGAATATGCCAGGTACTCCATCTTCCATAACAACCTGTTTCGATGCGCATCCTATGAGCAAGCAGGGAAAATCTGGACTCGCATTGGCTCTTGGATTATTCTCGTCGTTCTTCGGTGGAATCGTTGGTGTGATCTTCTTGATCTCATTAGCTTCTTTGATCGCTCGTGTTGCTTTGAAATTCGGACCTTTCGAGTATTTCTCACTCGCGGTTATGGCTTTCGTCGCGGTGAGCAGTATGCTTGGAGGTAACATTCTGAAGAATTTAATAGGTATTGCCATAGGTTTACTCTTGAGCTGCGTTGGAGCTGACCCAATAACGAGTATCCCAAGACTCACTTTCCAGTTCCGTGAGCTTCACAGTGGTATAGCGTTATTACCTCTTTTAGTTGGTTTATTCTGTGTTTCTGAAATCATCGCCGATATAGAATCAGAAATCGAAAGGATTGTTCCTCCGGAATCGCGCTCAATGAAACTTTCGGAAGTTTTCCAAGCTGCAAAGATCCTCTTCAAACAACTCGGCAACGCTTTGACTTCCTTCGCGATAGGTTTCATCATCGGTGTTTTTCCTGGCATTGGAGGTGCAACGGCGAACATCATTTCGTATGGTGTGGCTAGGTCGAACTCGAGACATCCAGAGAAATTCGGTACGGGAATCCCTGATGGCATAATAGCCAGCGAGGTTTCGAACAATGCCTCCGTCGGAGGAGCGATGGTGCCGTTACTTGCACTCGGTATACCTGGTGATGCGGTCACTGCGATATTGCTTGGAGGCTTTCTCATTCATGGTATAAACCCAGGCCCCCTCATGTTCAGGTACAATCCAGATTTGGTCTTCGGAGTCTACGCAGCGCAGTTTTGGGGCAACATCGTGATGCTTGTTCTTGGTATTGTACTGATGAAGTTTTACATCTATTCTCTGAGTTTTCCAAAACAATATTTGCTTCCTTTGATCACAGTTTGCGCAGCTGTTGGAGCTTTCGGATTGAACAACAGGGTGTTCGATATCTGGGTTATGTTGATATTCGGAATCATTGGTTATGTATTGAAAAAGCTTGATTTTCCAGTGCTTCCTATCATAATTGCTTTCGTTCTCGGACCGATAGCTGAGTCGAACTTGAGACAAGGTTTAACAGCGAGTGCAGGTAAGTTTTCGCCCATTTTCACAAGGCCTTTGTCGCTCATGTTGCTGATAATCGCGGCGTTCCTCTTTGTCCTTGGAAGGATACTCGTCAAGAAAGGTGAATACAAATCCTAAAAGGAGGTGTTTGCATGGGCAGAAGGTTGCTCGCAGTGATGGTGTTACTGAGTTTTGTTTCTCTCAGCTTCGCTACATATCCAACAGGTCCCATCAAAGTGGTTGTACCGTATTCCGCAGGTGGAGCCAGTGACGTACAAGTGAGGATCATAGGAAAGTACGTCAAACAACTGTTTGGCTGGGATTTCGCAGTTGTGAACATAACTAGTGGCGGAGGAAGCACCGGTGCTAGGGAAGTTTTGAAGGCGAAACCAGACGGTTATACTGTACTTTGGTATCATCAGTCAGTCTTTTCGAACTACCACGTTGGAACAGCTGAGTTTAACTATTACGATTTCACACCAGTGTGCATCGCAACCAGGGGTAACCGTGTGGTCATCGCAAGGCCAGATTCTCCTTGGAAGAACTTGAGAGATGCCATCGAGGATGCCAAGAAGAACCCAGGAAAAATAAGATTAGGTGTAGAAATCGGTGCAACGAGCCATTTCCAAGCGATACCAATACAGCTTGCCGCCAACAACGGTTTCATTTTGAGTGCCAGTTCCGGTGGCGATATGGATAGAATCACTAAGATCATGGGAGGTCATATGGACTTGAGTCCGATAGCGCTCTCTGCCGCTGTGCCGTTCTTCAAATCGGGTGAGCTGAAACCACTCGCGGTTTTGTCACCCGAAAGAGACCCATTCTTGCCAAACGTACCGACGGCAAAAGAACTCGGATTGGAAGAACTCGTTTTCACTCAAGACCAATTCTTCTTGATGCCGAAAGGAACACCAACAGAAATTGTGAAAACTTTTGCCAATGCCATCAAGCAGGTTTTGCAACTGAAAGAGTGTGCGGATGAACTCGCCGAGAAAGCCTTCGCCATACCGTTCTACATGGATGGTGAGGAAATGCTCAAATTCCTCAAATGGGAAGATGAGAGGTTCGATCGTTTTGCGAGAGCTGCGGGTTTGAAAAAGTGAATCTTTTGCTGGGGGCGTTGTCCCCCAGCTTTGGAGGTACAGAGTATGCGCTTTGGGAAGGATTTTTATTCTGGGTTGATTCTGAGTTTGTTCGGTGTTTTGATGTTTTTTGAAAGTCAAAAAATAAGAAGGTTGAGATTCGACGTGTTGGACAACACATTTTTTCCAAGTGTAGCTACTATTCTGCTGGTGATATTCTCTGTCGCTTTAGTTATTCATTCACTCCTCAGCAAAGAGAAACCCAAACCGATCGTCTTCGAAAAGCCTTTAAGAGTAATCCTCTTTTTGGTCAGCTTTCTGGTCTACATTTTGTTGATGGAACCGGTCGGTTTCGTTCTATCTAGCATCATATTCGTTTTTGTCTCGTGTTTGATCATATCTTGGCCCATTAAGATTAAAACGACGGTTTATTCTGCAATCTTCGCCATCGCAACGAGTTTTTCTGTGTGGTACGTTTTTGCTAAAGTGCTGAGGCTAGTGCTCCCCTGAGGTGAAATTATGCAGATAAAACTTCCCTACGACAAGGATCGTTTTCTCGAGGTGGAGATACCCGAGCAAAACATTTTGGCAATAGCTCGAGCTCGCTTTCCCGAGGCCGTAAAGGATCCTATAAGTGAACTGAAAAGATCGTTTCGTAATCCCATAGCTTCACCCAAGCTCGGTGAAATCTTGGGGAAAAAGAGCAAAGTGGCCATCGTTGTCACAGATATGACGAGGCACGCCATGGACGGTTTGGTTAGCGAATTGTTGCTCGAGGAAATTCACTCGGCAGGCGTACCAAAAAAGAATGTATATTTTCTAATCGCGCTTGGCACACACAGGCCCATGAATCAAAAAGAAATAGAAGAAAAATTGGGAGAAAAGATCGTGAATGAGTATGCCATTTACAATCATGATTGCCACAATGGACTCACAGACTTAGGGCAAAGTTCGGCAGGTTTCCCAATGAAGATCAGCAAAAAGCTGATGGAAGCTGATGTAAAAATCACCGTAGGTGTGATCGAGCCGCACCTGTTTGCAGGTTACAGTGGGGGAGTTAAAACTATTTGTGTCGGTTTGGCAGGTATCGAAACGATAGGTGCAACGCACAGCCTCAAAGTACTTTCAGATCCCAGAACGAGACTTGGGGTTATAGAGGGTAATGTTTTCAGAGATTTTCTCAACGAGATGGCTCAGAGAGTGAAAATAGATTTCACAGTGAACCTTGTGTTGAACGAAGAAAAGCAACTCACAGCGGCGTTTTCTGGTCATCCCATTGAATCGTTCAATGCCGCTGTGAAGTTTACCAAGTCCTTTGTGGAGGTTCCCGTTCAAGGTGTAGCGGACGTGGTCATTTCGTGCCCGGGTTTTCCGAAGAGTGTGAACTTGTATCAAGCCACAAGGGCTGCAAACACGGTGGTTCTTGGACCAAAGCCTGTAGTGAAAAGAGGAGGGCTCATTCTCATACCCGCTCGGTGTGAAGACGGCTTGGGTGACGAGAATTACTATAAATTCATGTCTAGCTTCGATAATTTTGAAAACTTAAGGGAACATATATTCACGAAAGGTTTTGAAATCGGTGAACATAAAGCATACGTTCTGACCAAGATTTTATCTCACGCTTCGATCGTAATGAGTGATTGCGAGATAGATGATCTCATTTTGAGAAAGATGTACCTCTTGAAAGTTTCCACGCTTCAAGAAGGAATCGATCAAATTTTGAAGGAAAATCCACGTACAAAATTTCTTGTGATGCCCAACGGTGTGCATACGATTCCAATTTTGGAGGGATGAACGTGAAGGTCATGATAGTACAACCGATCCACGAAAACGGCGTGAAAATGCTTTTGAATGCGGGATTCGAGGTCGTGCAAGCTTCAAATCCAGAACCATCTGTCGTTGCTCGCGAGATCTCAGATTGCGATGGAGTTATAGTCAGGACCGCACTTTTCACGGCGGAGATCATAAGAAATGCACCAAAACTCAAGGTCATAGCGAGACACGGTGTAGGGGTGGACAACATCGACGTTGAAGAAGCCTCAAAGCATGGAATTTACGTTGTCAACACTCCCAATGCGAATGCACTCTCGGTTGCTGAAGCTACAGTTGCGTTCATACTCGCTCTAGCAAAGCAACTCAAGCAGATGGATGCTGCTACGAGGAGAGGGGATTTCAAGATCAGGGATCTATTCTCAACCATGGATGTGGATGGAAAAACTCTTGGGATCATTGGTCTAGGTAGGATAGGTTCGTTGGTGGCGAAGAAATGTCAAGCTGCTTTCTCGATGAAGGTACTCGCTTACGATCCCTACATCGACACTAGTAGAGCTTTGGAGCTGGGGGTTGAGTTAACCTCATTGGATCGACTTTTGAAAGAAGCGGATTTCGTCACAATCCATGTTCCACTCACAACTGAAACAAAAAATATGATAGGAGAAGCACAGTTGAAACTCATGAAACCAACTGCGTACATCATAAACATGGCGCGTGGTCCAATTTGGGACGAATACGCTGTGGTGAAAGCGCTCAACGAAGGTTGGATAGCAGGTGCGGCCACTGACGTATTTGTCGAAGAACCCCCAAAGAACGATCATCCCTTCCTCAAATGTGAAAAAATCTTGCTCACACCACACAACTCAGCACTCACTAAAGAATGCGTGATCAGGATGGCAGAAGGAGCGGCACAAGGTGTGATAGAAGTTCTAACGGGAAAGAAACCGAGCTTTCCTGTGAATCTAGATCTCTTGAGAAAGTACGGAAAGATTTGAAAAGGGGGCGAATGGAGATGAATTTTGTTCCAAAAGGAGTTATACCAGCGGTCGTTACACCCATGCACAAAGATGAGAGTATCAACGAGTCGGCTTTCAGAAAACTTTTAAACTATCTAGTCAACAACGGTGTTCACGGTGTCTTTGTGATAGGAAGCCAAGGGGAATTTTACGCTCTGACGAAGGAAGAGAAAATTAGATTGATGGAGATCGCCGTCGAGGAAGTGAACGGTAGAGTTCCAGTTTATGCAGGTACTGGAGGTATAACTACTAAAGAAGTCATCGAGCTCAATGATGCGGCGGAGAGGATAGGTGTGGATGCTGTTTCCATCATCACACCGTACTATATCACACCATCGCAAGACGAGCTGTACGAACATTATGCAAAGATCGCGAAAGCCACCAGATTGCCAGTTTTGTTATACAACAACCCTGGAAGAACTGGGGGTGTGAAGCTGGAGCCACGAACGGTTGAAAAGCTGGCAGACATCGATAATATCGTGGGTATAAAGGATAGCAGTGGCGATTTGACTAACACGAGTGAGTACATAAGACGTACTAAAGCTAAGAATTTTTATGTGCTCGCGGGGAGAGACACGCTCATACTAGCCACACTGCTCTACGGTGGAACTGGTTCCATTGCAGCAACAGCCAACGCCGCACCAAAGCTTGTTGCAAGCATATATGATTATTTCATCAAAGGAGATATTGAGAATGCAAAACGAGCTCAGGAAGAACTCACGCCGTTGAGACTAGCCTTTGAGCTCGGAACCTTCCCGGTGGTCATCAAAGAAGCATTGAACATGATGGGAATCGAAGCTGGGCCGGCACGTGGACCAATCAAGGGTTTGAGTGAGGAAAAGAAAGCCGAACTGAGAAAAGTCCTTCAAGAAATGAAACTTTTGTGAGGGGAGTGTCTGAAATGCGTGAAAACAGAACGAAAAGACTTTTGAAGGAAGGTAAACATGCGATCGGCATCATGGTCAGCGAGATAAGAACTCCCGGTATTGCGCAGATGCTTGCAACTGCTGGTTTTGATTTCTTTGTCATAGACACAGAGCATTCTCCTTTCACTCTCGAAACCGTTCAAGACATGGTGTGGGCCGCCAGGGCGGGTGGTATAACACCCATCGTCAGGGTGCCGACGAGATATGGTCATCACAATCTCTCGAGACCTCTCGACAGTGGTGCGGAGGGTTTGCTTGTGCCACAGGTAGAGACACGCGAAGAAGTCGAGCAGATAATCAAGGCCACCAAGTACTATCCACTCGGTGAAAGAGGTATGGCGCTCAGAAGAACCCCAACAGGTTTTGCCTCTCTCAAAGGAGAGGAAGTCACCAAATGGGCCAACGAAAACACGTTGATCATTCTGCAAATAGAGAGTAAAGAAGCTATAGATAACCTTGAAAGTCTAATCTTACCTGGCGTCGATGCATGTCTCATAGGTCCCAACGATCTTTCACAGAGTCTGGGAGTGCCGGGTGACACGAAGCATCCATTGGTCCAGGAGTACGTGGATAAGTTCGTGCAGAAATGTTTGAGGCTCAATGTACCTTGTGGCATACATTTACCCACTCCTGAAGCCCTCCAACCTTGGATAGAAAAAGGAATGAAATTACTCATGTGTTCGAGTGATATAAATTTGATAGTCGATGGCGGAAAGAAAGTTGTTGACACGTTGAAGCAGATGATCCAAGGGAGGTGAAATGAGTGTATCCATGGCACGATCGCTTTCATATGGGTTTGATACACTTCATGGCATATCCAAATGCGGGGACTGAAGAAGAGATCCTTTCCACAGTCAAATGTGTGCTTCAAGACGAATTCTTCCAAGCCATAGAGATCAGTGCCCTCGTTGAAGAAACCACCTTGAAAAAGATAGGTAAAATGTGCGAGGTTGCAAAGGTAGACCTTTTGATAGCTGCTCAACCGTTAGTGCTCTCAAAGAAGTTGAACTTGAACTCTCTGAACGATGAGGAGAGGAAAACAGCAATTGAAGAAATCAAGAAGGCTGTTGATAAAGCGTACGCCTCAGGTGCCAAGGCGATAGCTTTTTTGAGCGGTAAGATGCCCGAAGCGATACACATCGAAATGGCAAAAGAAAGACTTGTAGATTCGCTCTCTCAAATCTGTGATTATGCGAAAGAAAGATCGAGTGAGTTTGGTTACACTCTCGCAGTGAACCTTGAAGTTTTCGATTATTCTATCGAAAAAAATGCTTTGGTTGGTCCAGCCCCCGTGGCTTTCGAGATTGCATCGAAGGTCAGATCTTTCCATGATAACTTTGGCTTGACGATCGATCTTTCTCATCAACCTCTAGTGTTCGAAGATGCCTTTTACACGTTGACATTGCTCTCAGCTTTTGTGACACACATACACGTGGGTAACGCGGTTCTCGAACCAGGTCATCCAGCTTACGGTGATCAGCATCCAAGGTTCGGTATAAAAGGTGGAAAGAACGACGTGGAAGAACTCTCATATTTTTTGAAAGCTTTGTTCAAGATTAACTATTTCGATAAGAAAGTCGCCACGAGTAAACCGGTGATATCTTTCGAGGTCAAGCCTCTGCCAAACGAAGATCCTGATTTGGTTGTGGCGAATGCTAAGAGGACTTTCTTAGCAGCCTATGCGAAACTTCTGAAGGAGGTTTGATGGATGAAGAGGTTCAAAGTTTTCGTCACACGAAAGATCCTAGAAGAGGGTTTGAACATGCTCAGAGAAAAATTCGATGTCGAAGTGAGTGATTATGACGGAGTCATTCCAAGGAGAATGCTTCTGGAAAAAGTCAAAGGAGTCGATGCCATACTGAGTTTGCTCACCGATACGATAGATGCCGAAGTGATGGATGCAGCTGGGCCCAACTTGAAAATCGTAGCGAACTACGCTGTGGGGTACAACAACATCGATGTGGAGGAAGCCACAAAGCGCGGTATTTTGGTCACAAACACACCCGGGGTACTCACAGAAACCACGGCAGATTTGGCTTGGGCCTTGATGATGGCCATAGCTCGAAGGATCGTTGAAGCGGACAGATTTGTCAGAGAAGGAAAATTCCGTGGTTGGGAACCCATGCTTCTGCTTGGAACGGATGTTTATGGAGCAACACTTGGTATCGTCGGTTTTGGACGTATAGGTCAAGCAATGGCTCGGAGAGCTCTAGGATTCAATATGAAGGTTCTATACTACGATAACGCCAGAGTGCCTGAACAAATAGAAAAAGAATTGAAGGCTACATACGTCGATCTTCCAACGCTTCTGAAAGAATCCGATTTCGTTTCGTTACATGTTCCCCTAACGAAAGAAACTCACCATTTAATCGGTGAAAAAGAGCTCAGGATGATGAAGAGGGGAGCTTATTTGATCAACACAGCTAGAGGTCCTGTCGTGGACGAAAAAGCTTTGGTGAAGGCCCTGAAGGAAGGTTGGATCAAGGGAGCCGCACTCGACGTGTTCGAAAATGAACCCGAAGTTGAACCAGAATTGCTGAAACTCGATAACGTTGTCCTCGCACCACACATTGCCTCCGCATCTTACGCAACGAGATCCAGAATGTCCATCATGGTGGCAGAAAACATCATCAAAGCCTTGAATGGTGAAGTCCCACCGAATTTAGTCAACCCAGAAGTATTACAAAAAAGAAAGTGAGGGCTCTCAGCCCTCACTTTTTTACGTTGTTCATGCCAATTTTCTCAAAGTTCTTGTGTGTAATATCTTCGTGAGGAGCACCAGAATAACGATTCCGATTGGTAGCAAGATGAATGGACTGAGTTTGAGAACCCCATAGAGGATATACATGATCAACGCCGTGAAGGCGCACAAAAGTGCGTAAGGTAGTTGTGTGTTCACATGATCCATGTGATCGCATCCAGAGAAGATCGAAGAAAGAACGGTTGTATCGGAAATGGGGGAACAGTGATCTCCAAAGATTGCGCCTGCAAAGACAGTTCCTGTCATCACCGTCGTGGAAAGCCAGGGATCTTTGGTTATGTTGTAAGCTACCGGTATCGCGATGGGGGTCAGTATCGCCATCGTACCCCAAGAAGTTCCCGTCGAGAAGGAGATGAACATGCCGATAAGGAAAACGACAGCAGGAACTAAAGCGAACGAAACGTCCTCTCCCACCAAGGATACAACGTAATCTGCAAGTTTCATATCCTTCGTGACGGTCCCGATTGACCAAGCCAAGACCAATATCGCACAGGCCAAAAGCATCAGCTTGAATCCCTCAAGGAACGTTTTCATCGCTTCCGCAACGCTCATGAGTTTAAAGCTCAAAGCTATGATTATTCCAACCAAGGACATCGCGAAAGCGCCCCACAATAAGGCAGTCGCTGCATCTGCATTTCCAAGTTTTTCTATGAGAGTTTGCCCGCCCTGTGCGGCACCAGTGTAATAAAAACCGAATATGGTGACGAACACCAGCGCTACGATCGGTAAAACGAAGGTCATTATCATAGGTCTTTTCTCGATGGGTTTTCCAAGCTCAAAATCGATGTTCAACATCGGCATGGCACCGTCGCGAGAAGTTTTCCCTTCCAGTTCGGCTCTACGTTCTGCCTTCAACATGGGTCCAAAATCCCAGCCACTGATCGCGATGATACCAACAAACAGCACAGTGAAAATACAGTAAAAGTTGAAAGGAATGCTTCCGATGAATACAGCCATGGGTGCAAGCGTCGTTATTCCTGCTGCACTCATGCCGTTTTGTATCATCGCGAGCTGGTACGCTATCCAGTCTGAAATAAAGAACGTCGCAACTGGTGAAGATGTTGAATCGAGGATGTACGAAAGCTTTTCTTTGGAAATCTTGCGTTGTTCAAAGATGTCTCTCATGACATTTCCAACTATGGCTGAGTTTATGTAGTCGTTGAAAAAGACGATGACACCAAGCAGCCAAGCCCAAACGTTCGCAGATCTCCTTGACTTGATCTTCTTCGCTGCCCAGTCCCCCAACGCCTTGCTACCCCCAAGTCGCCAGATGAAAGCGATACCAGATCCCATGAGTAGGTTGAACAAGAGTAACTTCGCGCTCCATTCGTCTGCCATGGAGCCGATGATCTTTTCGAGTGAATAAGTTATACCAGAAATTGGGTTAAAGTTATTCAAAAGTAGTCCGCCAGTGAAAATCCCCAAAAATAGCGAAAGCAGAACGTTCTTTGTTATGAAGCAGAGTACAATTGCTACGAGAGGAGGCAAAGCAGACCACGCTGTTCCTTCCACGTTCATACCCCCTAATCAATATGATTTACGAATATTATAGATCCGGGGCGATATCCTGTGGGATTTACAATACTTTAAGAGTTTTTGTCTATATATCGTACTTCAAACTCATTCAAGACGGTAAATCTTAGGATGATCAAAATTGTTTTTGGAAAAGATGGCACGCCACGAAGTGGTTCGGTGAAACCTCGAGCATCTGTGGCTCCAACTCACTGCAGATAGGCATAGCTTGGGGACATCTGGTGACGAATCTACAACCCTTTGGAGGATTCAATGGACTTGGCACATCGCCTTTGAGGATTATTTTCTGCCTCTTCACCTTTGGATCAGGCACAGGTACGGCAGAAATGAGCGCCTTCGTGTAGGGGTGTAAAGGGTTCAGATAGAGTTCTTCACTCTCTGCCACTTCGACGAGTTTTCCAAGGTACATAACCCCGATCCTGTGGGAGATGTACTTCACTACGTTCAAAGCGTGGGAGATGAAAAGATAAGCGACTCCCAACTTTGCTTGAAGATTTTCCAAAAGCTTTAGTATCTGACTTTGGATTGAAACATCGAGTGCGGAAACCGCTTCATCACAAACGATCAGATCAGGTTGTGTCGATAGAGCTCGTGCGATACATATCCTTTGCCTTTGACCACCGGAGAACTCGTGGGGATATCTGTACATATGTTCGGCGGAGAGTCCAACCATTTCCAAAAGTTCCTTGACCTTCTTTTCAGCTTCCTTACCTTTCACAAGACCATGATAGACCATCGCTTCGCCTACGATCTCTTTGACAGGTAATCTCGGATTGAGCGAACTGAAGGGATCTTGAAAAACAATCTGCATTTTTGGCCTAAGTTTTTTGAGTTGCTTTTGATTAAGCTTCGTTATTTCGATTCCTTCGAAGATGATCTCACCACTCGTCGGTTCTTCCAAACGTAAAATACACCTTCCTGTGGTTGTCTTCCCACAACCACTCTCACCCACTAGACCGAAAGTTTCACCCCTCTTTATTTGAAAACTCACTCCATCGACAGCCTTAACTGTTGCGATTGTTCTTTGAAGTATGCCTGCTTTCACTGGAAAATACTTCACAAGGTTCCTCACTTCGAGGATCACATCGCTCATTCTCCCACTTCCTCGGGATCGGATCCTCTCAGAAAACACCTAACTTTCCTGTTTTCATTCACGTTCACCAGTTTTGGTACTCTCTCTCTGCACAAATCGAAGGCGAAAGAACAGCGTGGATGAAACCTGCATCCAGGCGGTAGGTTCATCGCATTCGGAACGGTACCTTCTATCGTGTGCAGTGGTTTTCTACCGGGTTCCAACTTGGGTATAGATTTGAGTAGGCCGTCTGTGTATGGATGGAGTGGTTTTTCGAACAATTCTGTACATGAGGCTTCTTCCACTATTTGACCAGCGTACATCACCACAACTCGATTGCACATTTCTGCGATCACTCCAAGATCGTGTGTTATGAGAAGCACGCTCATTCCGAATGTTTTTCTGAGCTGGGATATGAGATCGAGTATCTGGGCTTGAACAGTCACATCCAAAGCTGTGGTAGGTTCGTCCGCTATCAAAAGTTTTGGGTTGCAGGATAAAGCCATGGCTATCATGGCACGTTGTCTCATGCCACCGGACAATTGGTGAGGATAATCGTTGTACCTTTTCTCTGGATTGGGAATGCCAACCAACTTGAGTAACTCGATCGCTTTGTTTTTTGCCTCCCCCACACTCACATTTTGGTGGGTGATGATCGCTTCTGAAATTTGTTTTCCAACGGTGATCACCGGGTTTAAAGAAGTCATAGGTTCTTGAAAGATCATCGAGATAGCACTTCCTCTGATCCTTCTCATCTCGTTGTCTGAAAGTTCGAGCAAATTTTTTCCCTCGAAGAAGACCTTACCTGAAGTGATCTTTGCGGGCGGGATCGGCAAAAGTCTCATTATGGCGAGTGAAGTGACGGATTTTCCACAACCAGATTCGCCGACCAATCCCAAAACTTCTTCTTGTTTGACGGAAAAGCTAACGCGATCCACTGCATGGACCGTACCATCATCGGTGAAAAATTTCACGGTAAGATCTTCCACGCGCAGAATTTCCTCCATTTTTCATCACCTTTGGGGAATAACCCTTCTCGCGCCGATGTATTTCTTGTCCAAATCCAATGAATAGTCAGGATCGTTGGGATCGAAGCTGTTTATGGCGACTCCCCTGCTACCCGAGTGAATGTATTTCATGTTCCCAATGTAGATACCAACGTGGGAAGGACCAGGTTTATAAGTTTGGAAGAAGACCAGATCAGCCGGTTTGAGATCTCTTCGGTTCAACACGGGTTCACCTTGTTCGAACTGCATGTCGGCATCACGTCTCAAAAAGTAACCTGCCATTTTGAAACAAAATTGAGTGAAGCCTGAGCAATCGAAACCGTACGATGTTGTGCCTGCCCAAAGGTAAGGAAGACCCAGATGTTGCTTCGCAAGTTCAATGATGTATCCTGCATCTTTCCTTTCTGAGAAAACTTTATCTCGATTCTCGTATATTCCCACATCACTGAAACGTACAAACAGCTCTCTTCCGTCTGGTAATTTCAAAGATAGCCAACCTTCCTTTTCTGATGAACAAGGTAACACCGAACCTTGAACGAGCTTTTCATCGATCATGCTGGATTCATCTGGTGTTCGATACAGTTGTGCGAACCTCGAAACGATTAAGGCAAAAGGATTAGAGAGATATTTTTTCAATTCTTCATCATCCATTGTCACAACGGCTGAACCATCTATCCAACCAATGTAAGAATCCTCCATCTGGGCTAAAAACCAACCGTTCATCTTCTTCAGCAACCTCAAAATATCCCCCATCCGAGCTTGCGTCACAGCATTCTTTTGAAGAGTTCTCCCAGGTGCGTCCATCAAATTCACAACGTTGACCTTCACGATCGCGAAAGTTTTTTCGCCCACAGACTCGTCAGGTAGGAGTTTCACCTCATCGTTGATAGTAACTTCGAGAATTTTTCCCAGTCTTTCGATCAGCTTTTCTTTCAAATCAGCTTCTGAAACTTCCCCAAAAATGGTGAACCTTCCATCCTCAATCTTCGCCTTGATATCGAACACAACTTCTCGTGGATCAATTTTGAGCTCTTTTCTGAACTGCTCTATCTCTCTATTTGCTCTTTCTAAAAGCTGCACCGTAGCACCACTCCCAAACAACAAGATTGAAGCCAACAAGCAACCAACGATAACCTTTTTCATTTCAATCGCTTCCTTTCATTGTTTCAATCTCGGATCGAGCGCATCCCTTAAACCGTCACCGAGAAGATTGAAGGAAAATGTGGCAAGCATGAGTACGAGACCAGGCCACACCGCGTACCAGGGCTGAATTCTCAAATAAGCGCTCGCGGATCTTATCATGTTACCCCAACTCGGAGTCGGTGGCAATATTCCAAGCCCAAGGAACGAAAGACCAGCCTCAGCCAAGATCGAGCCTGGTATACCGAGCGACACTGAAACGATGATTGGTCCCATGCAGTTGGGAAGTATATGTTTCGTGATGATCCGAAAATCTGAAAGACCTTGTGCTTTCGCAGCTTCCACGAACTCTGTTTCCTTCAAGGAAATAACCTGGCTTCTGACTAACCTGGCTTTGCCCGCCCATCCTATCACAGACAGTGCGATGAACATGTTCGTCAAACCAGGACCTAGAGCGAACATCATACCTATATAAAAGAGCAATTCAGGAAAAGCGAACAACACGTCTGCGACTCTCATCATGAACATGTCTATGGCCCCACCGTAGTAACCTGCCAACGCCCCAACAATGATTCCAATCACTGTAGTTATGAACTGTGTAACGACGCCAACTAGCAGTGACACTCTAGCACCATAGATCAGCCTTGAAAGGATATCCCTGCCGTATTCGTCTGATCCAAGCAAGTAAACTCCGTTTTTGCATATTTTTGAGGAAGATCCCATGGGTTTCAAACGATTTTGAAGATCTATCTTGTTCGGATCTGCTGGCGCGAGGAGTGGCGCAAGAATGGCGATTATCGTGATGAAGATGACGAAGGCCAGACCAAACATCGCTGGTTTGTTTCTTCTCAACCTTTTGAAGGCATCCGTGTAAAGGTTTGTGGCCTTCTTCACACCCACTTCGTGTAACCTCCTACTTGAGCCTTATTCTCGGGTTCAAAAAGGCATAGGATATATCGACGATCAGATTTCCCAAAATGTAGATGATAGCCGTGAATACCACTGTGCCTTGAACCAATGGGAAGTCCCTTTCTGAAAGAGCCCAAACGGAGAGCCTACCTAGTCCTGGTATCGCGAAGACTGTCTCAGTCAAAATGGAACCGGTGAGAAGCCCGCTGAGCTGCATGCCGAGTATCGTCACAACTGGAATCATGGCATTCTTCAGTGCGTGAACGAAGATAACCCTTCTTTCCGCAAGTCCTTTAGCACGCGCAGTTCTTATGTAATCCTGTCTTATCACATCCAAAAGAGCACTACGTGTGTAACGAGCGATCGAAGCGGCGAACCTTGTGCCCAAGACGATCGCCGGGAGGATCATGTGTTTGAAACTGTAATAACCAGATATGGGGAACCAGCCAAGCTTCAAACCAAAGATCAATTGTGCGATCACAGCAACCCAAAAGACTGGGGCACTGATCCCAGCGAGTGCCAAGATCATCATGGAATGATCCAGAAGCGAATATTGTTTAACGGCAGAAATTATACCCACAGAAACTCCCAGCACTATCGCCACAAGATAAGAACTCAGTGCAAGTTTCAAAGTCGTGGGAAAGGTATCGGCGATCATCTTGGACACAGGTAAGTTAGTCTTGAAGGATCTTCCTAGATCTCCTCGAAGCAAGTTGAACAGAAATCTGATGTACTGAACCACAAGAGGATCGTTCAAACCGAGTTGCTCTCTAATTTGCTGAATCGTTTCTGGATCTGCGTACTTGCCGACCATTTCCAAGACAGGATCTCCAGGCACCACGTTCAAAAGAATAAAGGTTATCAACGTAACACCGATTATGACTGGCACAGAGAAGATCAATCTTCGAACGATGTACTGAAGCACAATTTTACTCCTCCAAAGAGGGCGGGCAAGTGCCCGCCCAAAGTTTCACTCTTTGTAAGCGTACAGATAAACTGTTATCCCTGTTGGATGAGCGATGATGCCTTGAACGTTTTTCTGCGTCGCTAATAAATACTTCAGATGGAACAGTGGTATGATGGCAACATCTTCTCTGATGATCTTGTGCTCTATCTCTCTGTACATCTGCGCTCTTTTTTCCGGGTTAACCTCGACGCGGGCTTTTTTGATCATCTCCTGTACCTCTTTGTTGTTGTAACCTGAAGACATTTGATTGCCTTCGCCGAAGAACACACCGATATAGTTGTCTGGATCTGGTATATCGGCCCACCAGTTGCCATAGTTTGCGGGGATCTTTCCTTCAGATCTCGCTTGACGGAATGCGGCCCTTTCGATCGGTATGATTTCCAGATCTATACCCACTTCTTTCGCCATCGCTTGTATGATGATGTTGGGTTGCGATAGAGTATCCCCGCCCCATTGCCAAGCTGTGACTTTACCTATGTTTCCAAGTTGTGCGACCAATTTTTTCGCTTCCTCAGGATTGTAATCGTAGGCTGGACCTTTTCCGAGCGGGTAAGAGCCGGGTATACCGGGTGTGACGAAGCTCGTCGCCACGGTCGCCCTTGGACCGAACACCGCTTCAGCGAGTTCCTTCTTGTTGATGGCCAGAGCCATTGCTTTTCTCAAGATCGGATTGGACCATTTCGGATCGCTCATGTTCATGATGAAGTAATAAGTGTTGAGGGCTTCTTTCTCTATGATGTTGTATTTACCGGATTTCTTCAGTCTGTCGTATTCTAACACAGGTATCGTGACTACATCCAAAGTTCCGGCCTCGAACTCCATCAAAGCGGTGGCTGAATCTGGTATGATCCTGTAGACCACACCATCGAGGTAAGGTAGATCTTTTTCAAAGTAATGTGGGTTTCTTTCGAAGACGATTTCAGTGTTCGGTACATGCCTTTTCAATTTGAACGGACCCGTTCCGATTGGATTCAGTTTCCAATTATCACCAGCGGCTTTCACGAGTTTTTCTGAATAGATTGAAGCACCAGGAACAGCTAAATGATAGATGAACGGTGCATAAGCTTCTTTCAACACAATTTGGAATCTGTAATCGTCGATTTTCTTGAAACCTTCCAAGGTTGCTGTTTCGCCTTTCATGAACTTGTCGGCACCAAGGATAGGTTCGAACAACCACTTGCTCGCTCCTCTACCTTTCGGGCTGAGCATTCTCTCGATGGTGAACCGCACATCGTCACTCGTGAGTTCTGTCTTGCCATCGTGGAACTTGATACCTTTCTTCAGCTCGAAAGTGTAAACTTTGCCATCTCCTGAAATCTCCGGCATCTTCACCAGCAGTTCTGGCTCAAGCTCCAGCGTTTCCCCCTTGTACCTCACCAGCGTGCTGAACAAAAGCCTAGCCATCGCGTATGTCTGCAACGTCGTATCTTCTTGCGCATCGAAGGTCATCCTATCCGTGGTCCAATAGTCGTAAATTATACCGCCTCTCTTGGGTTTCTGTGCAAAGAATGTTGCGGCGAACAATACGAGCAACACCACAAGTAAAACCTTCCTCATAACAACACACCCCCTCCAACCTGAATGAGGTTCATACTTCACAGAATCTTGCAGATCAACTCATCCTTCTCTCCAAACAACAGATCTATGAGCGGAACTTCCAACAGCGTGTAACAACCAGGTTCCTGTTTAATACTCGCTCTCGCTGCGGCGACCATCACCTGTGCCGTCGCCGCAGGGTTATTGACCCACATCAGATATTCCATTCTCTGATTACACGCCCCAGCCGAAGTTCCTTTTCTCTCTATTTTCACAGAATGACCCATATCTATCAAGTCTTTCACACTCTCCACTTGGTTGATGTAAACCTCATCGTGACAGAAATACGGATCTTCAGCGATCTTTTTGGCTACATCTGCAAAATCGTAGCCATCTTCCAACTCCACGTACACGAGCCTCATGTGTATACCCATACCTTTCGGACAAGTGATGGAAACAGCATCTCTAACACCTTTGATCCTCTTCACAGCCACCGTATGTCCCATACTCATCCCAGGACCGAAGTTGGTCCAGGTCATGCCCTGAGGTGCAATGATCTGCATGATCGCTCTGACGAGCGAATCTGTCCCCGGATCCCATCCCGCACAGATGATGGCGACACTGTTACCCTCTTTAGCGATCTCGTTGAGGTGTTTCTTCAATCTCAACGCTCCTTCTGCCCCATGAATATCGTAAGCATCCACCGTATTTATTCCTCGACGTAGATAATCCGGAGCCACGTGGGGTACTGCACGACTATCTATCGCTAGGATCGCAACGTCCGGTCTCTCCAGTTGCTCAATATTGCTTACCACAGGTAGATCCGTGATCTGACTCACAATCTGCGGTATTCTATCTGGAAGCTCTACGATTCCGACGATCTCCATATCCTGAGAACCTCTCAACGCTTGTAAAACTTGTTTTCCAACGTTCCCCATTCCAACGACGGCTACCTTGATCTTGCCCATCTTCTCCCTCACTTTCTTTGCAAAATCCCGACATCCCCACGTAACATAGGTTACCACACAGTAATACATCAAGTCAAGAGAGCACTAGTTGTTAGATTGATCGTACAAATTTTGCTCAAGTTTTAGAACGACTGTGAGAGGCTCACTGTTCGTTCTGTAAAAGATAGATGTGACGATTCGACTGCGGTGGAAGTGGTCTATAGATTAGCTCTATGATAAGGCACATTCAGCGAGTTTTTACTCTCTTCTCACACAGTTGACAAAATTCGATCGGAATAGTAAAATGTTTTCGGAGATCAGGAGAGGCCATATCTCAAGTTCGAGGTATGGCCTTTCATTTTTAAGATTTCCTTAAAGAAGATCGATACCATAGTGTGGGGAGGTGTGTGGTGTGAGGAAGCTGTTTGTTTTGTTTCTAGTGCTCTTGACGGTTTTTGCTCTAGCGAAGGTTAAGATTCAGTTCTGGCACGCGATGGGTGGTTGGCGTATCGAGGTCATTCAGAACATGGTGAACGAATTCATGAAACTGAATCCGGACATCGAAGTGGAGGTACAATACGTCGGCAGCTACGAGGAGATCTTGGCGAAGACTGTGGCTGCTGTCAAAGCAGGAACGCCACCTCATGTGGTTCAGTTGAACGAGATCAGCACACAGAAGATGATCGACAGCGGTGTGATCGTACCAGTGCAAGATTTCATAGACAAAGATCCTACCTTCGACGTTGGTTTGTTCTTACCACAGGTTTTGAACTATTACCGTGTCGGTGGAAAACTCTATTCGATGCCTTGGAATACCTCCACACCGTTGCTTTATTACAACAAGACACTGTTCAAAGAAGTTGGGCTTGATCCGAACGATCCACCCACCACGTTCAGTGAACTGATCGAAGCATGCAGAAAGCTTGTGAAGAAGGATGAAAAGGGTAATATAGTCAGAACAGGAATCACTTGGCCTCTGTACTCTTGGTTCTTCGAACAATACATGGCTTTACAGAATCAACCTCTCGTGGACAACAACAACGGGAGAACCGGAAAAGCCACTAAAGTTGTGTTCAACAACGATGCTGGTTTGCGGTTCTTTGAACTCTGGGATAAGCTCACTAAGGAAGGGCTCATGATCAATACGAAGCGAGCGGATTGGACGGCTGCGAGACAGTTGTTCATATCACAAACTGTTGGTATGTTGATTTCCTCAACTTCTGATGTTGCGTTACTCATGAATGAATCTAAGAAACAAGGTTTTGAACTTGGAACTGCATTCTTACCATTGCCGGATGGTGTACAGCGTGGTGGAGTCATCATAGGTGGAGGTAGTTTATGGATCATCCAGCAGAAGAACAGATCGGAAGTTGAGGCAGCATGGAAACTCGTCAAGTACCTCGCAGAACCAGGACCACAGATAGTTTGGCACAAAGCCACAGGTTATTATCCCATCAGAGTCGATGCAATACACACTCTCCATGTACAAGGTTATTATGCTGAAAATCCTCATCATTTGACGGCCATGCTCCAACTACTCACCGGTGTACAAAATTACAACACTCAAGGGGCGATCATAGGAGCATTCCCCGAGGTTCGTGATGCTATAGAATCTGCCGCTGAAAAGATGATCTCTGGAGCTATGACGCCTAAGCAAGCTTTGTCTGAAGCCGAGAGGAACGCAAACAAAGCGATTAAAGAATACTTCTGATCTCGGGCGGCCGCGTGCCGCCCCTTTGGAGGTTGTCAAAAATGAGAAAAAAACTGCTACCTTACGTTCTGCTTCTACCCACTTTTCTGATAATCGTTCTTTTCATATACCTTCCCGCTTATGAATCATTCGTGAACAGCTTCATGAGGATCTCTGTCTTTGGTAACAGGAGGATGTTTGTCGGTTTTAGAAATTACACAACGTTGTTCCAAGATCCAGATTATCTCGCCGCGATTCGCTTCACGGTGATTTACACTCTCGTCACTGTTGTGATATCTATATTTTTGTCTTTCTTCCTCGCGCTCCTTTTGGATCAGAAAGTACCTGGTTCAAAGATATATAGAACTTTAATTTTTGCACCCTATGCCGTTTCTTACGCCATAGCTGGTGCCTTGTGGGGATTCTTACTCAACCCTGTTGTTGGACATGTGAACTATCTCGCTAGAATTTTTTTCGGTGTGCAAGCCAACTGGTTGACTGCTAGGCCCTATGCGATCTACGCACTCATTTTTGCTTCTGTGTGGAAAACTCTACCATTCAATGTGATTTTTTATCTAGCCGCACTGCAGAATATACCCTCAGAGCTCATTGAAGCGAGCATCATAGATGGTGCGAATGCTTGGCGCAGGATCTGGGATCTGATCTTTCCGCTGGTTTCACCCATAACTTTTTACCTAGTTATAATGAGTATCATATCTGCCACTTTTCAATCGTTCGCGATCATCGACGTTATGACTAAGGGAGGTCCAGGGGGCTACACGACGAATTTGATTTATAAGCTCTACATGGACGGTTTCAGATTCCAAAAAATGGGATTGGCAGCGGCTCAGAATACGATACTCTTTGTAATGATGATCGTTGTGACCTTTGTTTACTTCAAATATGGTCAGCAGAGGGTACATTATCAATGAGGTGAGAAAAATGCGGCTTTCAACGAAGAAATTTACATTGACAGTCGTTTATGAGTTTCTTTTGA
The DNA here is from genome assembly GCA_025060105.1 of Pseudothermotoga sp. NCBI lineage: Bacteria > Thermotogati > Thermotogota > Thermotogae > Thermotogales > Thermotogaceae > Pseudothermotoga > Pseudothermotoga sp. The sequence goes on from JANXCS010000006.1 coordinate 86,762, forward strand.
TATTCGCAAGCCTTACAATGTTTGCACCAATACTTTTAGCACTGATAATGAGTATCCAGCCTCCCGAATTTGTTTTCTCTTATCCACCGAGGTTCTTGCCAAAGGGTTTCTTCGTTGAAAATTACTTTCAAGCTTTCAAAATTGTTCCCTTCGCGAGGATGATGTTGAACAGCCTATTGATCGCTGTTTCCATAACGTTTGGAAAGCTCATCACTGGAACTTTAGCAGCCTACGCTTATTCGAACTTCCGCTTCAGAGGGTCGAGGGTGTCTTTCTATATTTTGCTCGCCACGCTTTTCATACCAGCTGAGATCGTTTTGATCGTTCCACTGTTTCAAATCATCAGCAAACTTGGTTGGGTCAATACCTACTGGGCGATGATGATACCGTTCATGGCCAGTGCGACCAACACCTTTCTTTTGAGACAGCATTTTTTGACTATACCGAAGGAGTTCAAAGATGCTGCGATGATAGATGGTGCCACCGCAATGCAATATTTGACGAAAATAGTTATTCCCCTGTCCCGTCCGATGCTCGCGGGTGCCAGTATAATAAACTTCACATACGCTTGGAACATGTACCTTTGGCCGATGATCGTAGCCATGGAGGATAGAATGAAAACGGTTCAGGTGGCGATCAACATGATCATAAACGCCGAATCTTCAAACAATTGGGGTATCATCATGGCTGCGACTATCGTGGCGCTGATGCCAACTTTGCTGTTGTTTTTCTTCCTGCAAGATCTCTTCGTTAAATCGTTGACGGGAAGTGGAATAAAAGGTTGATGAGCTACAATTTGTAAAGATTTTCCTACAATTTTTCTCCTTGACCGAAGGACTGCCGTGCCTCTATAATAGTTTTCAACTAAACGTGAGGGGGTGAAAACATGAAAAAAGTACCTTTCTTGGTGCTAACTCTGCTTGCCTGCACGATCTTTGCGCAAATCAGTCTTCAGGAAGCTGCGCCTGTGATTCAAAAACTCGGAATTTTGCAAAAGATCGACGATTCGCCTCTTAGTTACGATGAATTTCGAGCGGCGGTAGCGAAGGCATTCCCGGGTAAAGAAAACTTGGTCAAAAAGGGTTCCGAACCTGTTCTGAGGAAAGATTTCATCTTGATTTTGGTGAAGGTACTCGGTCTTGAACAAGAGGCAGCTAAATTCAAAGAAATATGCACGCTCGCCAACGATGAAGATAAAGTTCCACCAGAATCGGTCGGAGCATTCACCCTCGCATTCAGAAGTGACAGACAACTTTTGGATTATCGTTATGGACACCTGCTCGAACCCTTCTCGCCCATCACGAAAGCCGAGGCTGCAAGATCTTTCTACATGGCCCTTTATCCACCGAAGCGGGGAGGAACAATAACGACGGCGGTTGTAGCTAACCCGAAAGGTTTCAACACGCTCTTCACTTCCTCTGGTTTGACTTGGACTATATGCAACATCATTGGTGATGGCTACACCGGAACCGATGACAATGGGTTCTATCATCCAAGGATGATCAAAAGACTTCCAAGTTTAGAAAATGGTTTGATCAAGATCAATCCAAACGGATCGGTGAGCATAACCTTTGAGTTGAGGAAGGGTATGAAGTGGCACGATGGTCATCCTGTAACGGCACGCGATGCCAAATTCCAATGGGAAGTGATGATTTCAGATGCACCCATCACATCGAACTATTTTGAAAAATTGGTCCAACGTGTGGACGTCATAGATGATTACACCTTCACGATACATCTGCCACATCCGGTACCTGGCATGGAGCTTGGTTCCTCAGTCTATGCGTATTACTACGGTTGGTTCCAGTTACCCGAGCACATCTTCAGAGAAGATTTCGAAAAGGCTAAAGCGACTGGCAAGTGGGATGAATTCGTGCAGAAAGTTATGTTCAATCCGATCATGACTGGTCCTTACAAGTTCAAAGAGTACGTCGAAGGCCAATACATAGTTTTGGAAGCTTTTGATGGATACTACATGGGTAGACCAAACATCGATCGAATAGTCATGAAAATCATACCAGATCAAGACGTGATATTCGCTTCTACTCTGAAGGGCGAGATCGATTTTGGAAGATACACACTCAATTTGCAGCAGAGTCTGCAACTTCAGAAAGAGAAAGGTGACATCTTCAACGTTTACTTCACACCCAACGTGGCACTTTGGACGCTGGATTTGAATTTCAGAGATCCAAACGATCTGTCCAAACCACACCCACTGTTCTCAGATGTTAGAGTCAGGCAAGCCATGCTGTATGCGATCGATAGGCAACAACTTAACGAAGTTGTCTTCCAAGGTCTTGGTCGGATAGTAGATACGTGGATCACCGAGCTTCACATCATGAGAGATGCTTTGAAGAGCAACAAGATAAAGAAGTATCCGTACGATCCAAAGAAAGCTGAGCAGTTGCTCACAGAAGCTGGATGGAAGAAGAACAGACAGGGTTTACTCGAAAAGGATGGAAAAATCTTTGAGTTCACGATGATCGCTGGAGCAGGTAACCCACAGACGGAGTTGATGGCCCAGCTCATTCAAGCGATGTTGAAAAAGGTTGGCATTTCGATGAAAATAGAATTGAAACCGCCGTTGGTGATTTGGGAAGAAGCTCCCATGGGTAAGTTCGACGCGTGGCTCACCGGTTGGGGATATGGGGTGAGCGATGAGGCGTTGAACTACTGGGGTAGCGACATGATTCCTTCTGAAGAGAACAACTGGGGTGGAACCAACTACACTGGTTGGTCTAATCCAAGGAACGATGAATTGATGCGACTGATGGCTAAGGAAGTCGATTACAAGAAGAGGGTACAACTTTACGAAGAACATTTCGCACTCTGGACGAACGATTTACCAGTTCTACCACTCATTTCTGATCCTACCCCACATTTTGCTAAGAAATACATAAAGAGTTTCAATTCCACGTATGATAGCGGTCTTGGATGGATCATTTACAACTGGTACATCGACACTGAACAACGCTGAGGGGTGGCACAGGGCCACCCCTTTTTCAGGGGGGAAGGTCGGTGTTTGAAAAATTGATCGAGAAGATCCCAGATTACAAGAGATTCTTCAGGGTCAAAGAATTTGATCAGCACACCGATGATCTTGTGAGGCACCATCCTGAAACAGTTGAAGTCTTTGTGGGAGGGTACTCGAGGAAAGGTCATCCAATAAAGGTCATCAAAATAGGTGAAGGTTCAAAGACAGCCCTTCTGTTCGGCTGTCCTCACCCCAACGAACCTATAGGTGCTATGATGCTAGATTTTCTCTGTGAGGAACTCACCGTGAATGAGGATCTGAGAAACCATTTCGATTACACCTGGTACATCGTGAAAGTGATAGATCCAGACGGTACTAAACTGAACGAAGGTTGGTTTTCGAATCCACAATCTATAAGATCCTACGCTGAGCATTTCTATAGACCACCTGGATATCTCCAAGTGGAATGGACGTTTCCTGTCGATTACAAAACGCTCCATTTCCACAACCCATTGCCAGAAACACAGGTGCTCATGAAACTCATCGAAAAGCATAAACCATCTTTCATGTACTCACTCCACAACGCGGGGTTCGGAGGTGTGTACTATTACATCTCGGATGATGCCCCAAACCTCTATGAAAATTTTCATCGGATTCCTCATGAATTTGGGGTACCACTCGCCCTAGGGGAACCAGAAGTACCGTACTTGAAAGCTTTCGCTCGAGCCGTTTACAAACTTTCTCCTATCACGGAAGAGTACGATTATTTGGAAAAACATTCCAACGTAGATCCAGCCATGATCATAAAAGCTGGAGCGAGTTCTGACGAATATGCTAGCAGAATAGCAGATACCTTTTCTTTGGTGTGTGAAGTACCATACTATTATGATCCAAGAATAGAAGATACTTCTGAAACGAATATGAGTAGAAAAGAATCGAGGCTCATATCTTGGGAAAGATCGAAGCAAAACTTGGAGTTCGTCAAGGAAAACTTTGAGCTCTGTCTGAGTAAGGTAGATGTCAGCTTTTCTCCATTCTGCGAAACGCTGAAAAACTACGTTGAAACCGGTCCTAAGCATCTCGAAGCCGAGAGGAACTGGATAGAGACGGACCAACAACTGTTGAGGAGGGCCACGGTGGCAGAGGTCTTCGACAGTACGTGTGTAACGGTATTCTATCAGTGTTTAGTGCTGGGAATGCTTCGCAGGCTCTACAATGAGGCTTTAAACATCAAGCAAGATGAACATCTTTTAGAAAGAAAGCGCATTATCGATACGAATTTTGATGAAAAGATAGAATATCTAGAAAAAAACTTGAACTATCGAGCCATCCCAATAAAACATTTGATTGCGATTCAGCTCCTCGCGGGGTTGTACACAGCTGACTATGTTCAGAACCTGCGGAGGTAAAGCATGAAACGCTATTTGATCGTAAGAATGATAGAGCTCGTACCCGTGTTCTTCTTGATCTCACTCATCGTCTTCATCATCTTGAACGCCATGCCAGGCGATCCCCTACTCTATGCGAGGATGGAAAATCCCAGGGCTGTTCTGAGAGATCCACAGAGGATAGCAGAGTTGAGAAAGTATTATCACTTGGATGATCCGCTACCGATAAGGTATGTGTTCTGGTTGATCAGTTTTTTGAAGGGTGATCTGGGTTATTCTTCCATGTACAAACAGCCTGTTTTACAGATAATTCTGAAAAGGCTACCACACACGTTGCTCCTAACGATCACCGCTTGGCTCATAGGTTTGATCGTCGCTTTTCCGATAGGAATCTATTCAGCCTTGAGAAAATATTCTTTCTTCGACTATTTCTTCACAGTACTTGCTTTCGTAGGTATTTCTCTGCCGACGTTCTGGTTCGCCTTGATGGGCATCATAGTTTTTTCTTTGTGGCTCAAGTGGTTCCCAATCTCAGGTGTTCAAACCTACGGTGTCACAGGTTTTTGGAATGTTTTTGTCGACAGGTTGAAGCACCTCGCACTGCCTTCACTAGTCCTCGGCTTGGTGCAGGTAGCTTACTGGGTTAGATACATAAGAACTGCCTTGCTCGAAGTGCTAGATCAAGACTACATAAGAACTGCCTATGCTAAAGGTGCGAATGAGCGTAGAGTAGTGTTGAAACACGCACTTCGGAACGCAATGATACCGATCATAACGATCATAGCACTGGACATACCTTACTTTTTTGGAGGTGCACTCATAATCGAAACCGTTTTTGCGTGGCCAGGTATGGGTAGGTTGATCTACGAAGCCGTGCTGGCGAGCGATTACAATTTGGCAATAAACTGTCTCATGTTCATCGCCATTGTTACGCTGTTGAGCAATTTGCTTGCTGATGTGCTCTACGCCGTTGTCGATCCAAGAATCAGACTCGGTGAAAAGGCGGTGTGATTTTGATGATCTTGCCCATCAAGAAGAGAATAGAGCAGATCGAGGAGAACGCAGACTCACCTGTACTGATTGGAACGTATTGGCAATTAGTCAAACGGAAGTTTTTGAGGCACAGACTCGCCATGTTTGGTCTGTTCTCCTTGATATTCGTCATGTTTTTCAGTTTCGTAGGGCCTCTGTTCACAAATTTATCTTACGAAGATATGAACCTTCTAGCCAGGTTTAGACCACCGTTCACTTTGAAAGAACATCCTTTCGGTACCGATGAGCTTGGACGAGATGTGCTAGTTAGGCTCATGTATGGTGGTAGGATTTCACTGATCGTTGGTCTTGCAGCTTCCTTGATCTCGACAGCTTTAGGACTCGCTGTAGGTTTGGTCTCTGGTTACTTCGGAGGCCTTCTGGACAGACTCTTGATGAGATTCGTTGATGTGATGCTTTCTATACCTTTGTTCCCTGTGCTCCTTATCCTCACCATGGTTTTTGGACCGGGTATGAAGAACACGATAATCGTTCTTTCTATCTTTGGTTGGATGGGCGTTTCAAGGTTAGTGAGGGGAGTAGTTTTGTCTCTCAGAGAGAGTGAATACATAATGGCAGCTCGCGTGCTCGGAACTAGCAAAGTTAAAGTGCTTTTCAAACACATCTTACCAAACGTCGTACCAATAACCATCGTCTCGATGACCTTGAACCTCTCCTATGCTATTCTTAGTGAATCCTCGTTGAGTTATCTTGGACTTGGAATTCAACCGCCCACACCTTCTTGGGGCAACATGCTTCAAAGGGCCATGAACTACATACTGACGCCGACGGTGACAGGTCGTATTGCATGGTGGCTCATTTTCTTTCCAGGTTTCATGATTTTCATAACGGTTTTGAGTGTGAATTTTGTGGGAGATGGATTGAGAGATGCGCTCGATCCTAGATTCGTCAGCGAAATCTGAGGTGATACAGTGCTTTTGAAGGTCGAAAAGTTGAAAGTCGGCTTCAAGACCAACTTTGGGAGGATAATCCCAGTTGACGACGTGAGCTTTGAGATGAGCACAGGCGAAGTGGTGGGACTCGTTGGTGAATCTGGTTGTGGCAAAACTGTGACAGCGTATTCGATCGTTAGATTGCTCCCGAAAAACGCTTTCATCGATACCGAATCGCACGTTTGGTTCGGCGGGATAGATTTGATATCTCTCTCCGAAGAAGAGCTCTACAAAGTTAGGGGAAAGGATATAGCGATGATATTCCAAGAACCGATGACTTCGCTCAACCCAGTTTTCACCGTAGGATGGCAAATCCAGGAGGTATACGAGTTGCACGAAAGGTTAGAGAGAGAAGAAGCGGAATTGAAAACCATAGATATGCTCAAGAAAGTCAAGATACCAGAACCAGAGAGAAGGTTTAAACATTATCCACACCAGTTTTCTGGAGGGATGAGACAACGGGTCATGATAGCGATGGCACTGGCATGTCGGCCGAAATTGCTCATCGCAGATGAACCAACCACTGCCCTTGACGTCACCATACAAGCACAGATTCTCAAGCTCATGCTCGAATTGAAAAAGCATTTTGGAACATCGATCTTACTCATCACACACAACCTTGCCGTGGTTGCTGAAATGTGCGACAAAGTCGTAGTGATGTACGCAGGTCAAGTGATCGAAAAATCGAATGTATTCGATTTGTTTGAAAATCCTCTTCATCCTTACACGAAGGCACTTTTGAGAGCCATACCAAAAATAGATCAACCTGGTAGATCTAAACTCATTTCCATAGAAGGTGTGGTGCCGCATCCTATGAGGTATCCCAAAGGATGTCGTTTTCACCCGAGATGCTCAGAAAAACTGCCCATTTGTTCACAAGAACCACCCCGTAGGATCGCAGTCAATCCTGACCATGAAGTGAAGTGTTGGCTTTACGATGTTGGGGGAAAATGATAATGATGTTGTTGAAGCTCGATAAGTTGAGCAAGTGGTTCGTTTTGAAGAGAGGTCTTCTAGGAAAGTCTTACCTCAAAGCCGTTGACAACGTTTCTTTCGATCTCACGAAAGGTGAAATTTTTGGCCTGGTTGGTGAATCTGGTTGTGGAAAAACAACGCTGGGAAGATTGATCGTTCGTATCTACGAACCAACTTCAGGTAAGGTGATTTTTTACGACGATACCGCAGAAGTGGATCTATTCAAACTGAGTGAAAAGCAGTTTCAACCGTATCGAAAGAAGATACAGATGATTTTTCAAGACCCTTACGGTTCGTTGAACCCACGACTCACTGTTTTTCAAATCGTTACGGAAGGGCTCGGTTCACAATACGCACTGAAGGAAAAAAGAGAGCTCGCACTGCAAGTACTGAGCGAAGTTGGTTTAAGACCGGAGCATTTGATGAGATATCCTCACGAATTTTCAGGTGGTCAGAGGCAAAGAATAAGCATAGCTAGAGCACTCATACTGAAACCACAGCTCCTTGTGTGCGACGAACCTGTTTCGGCACTCGATGTCTCTGTCCAAGCGCAAGTAATAAATTTACTCATGTCCTTGAAAGAGAGATACGGCTTGACTTACCTTTTCATCGCACACGATCTTGCTGTTGTGAAACATGTCAGCGACAAAATAGGCATTATGTATCTTGGAAAAATTGTAGAAATAGCCAGAAGCGATGATATCTTCTCCAAGCCTTTGCATCCTTATACGAAAGCGCTCATATCGTCTGTCCCTATACCCAATCCGAAATTGAGGAAATTGCACATCGTAGAACCAATCCAAGGTGAGATCAGCTCTCCTATAGACCCACCGAACGCGTGTCTTTTCGCTCCAAGATGTCCGTATGCCATGAAAGTGTGTTTGGAACAGCCGCCAGAGCTCAAGGCTGTCGATGGTTCACACCGCGTAGCATGCTTCTTATATTAAGGTTTCATCACCCTCCCCATGAACAGGATGACGTTGTTAGACTTTTCATAGATGAAGAACAAGAAAGGTCTGTCAACCTTGAAAATGATGGGAATTTTTGGGCCCATCTTGATCCCAATGATCACAGCCGTTGCGGCAGCTGCCTCCGTTCCTTCTTCGTTCACTTCAACGAAAGCTTGATGGATGACATTTTGGATCTTCAGCATTTTAGTTCCGTCCATTTTGGAAAAATCAGCAGAATCGGTGAACGCGTCCACCATGCCCATCTTCGTTAAAACTTCCTTCAGGGAAAATCGCTGTTCCACTTTGAACCTCGGCAAATATACTTGTACTTCTAGGACTTCGAGACTCTGCAACCAGTGCATCAACTTCTGAAGTGAAAATCTTTTTTCAACGTCGCTCAATTTCACGCTCTTCTTTGGTAGAACGATCACCATGGAGAATCTCCCACCGGCGTATGGAAGCTGCAAGATTTGCGCCTCTTCATCTTCGAAATATTTGAACATAGCCGTCAATTTCATCATGTTCACTTCTACAGATGTGGTTTCATCGATATAGAAAAGATCCTTCTCGGTTCGTGATGGATCGAATGGAACTTCCCATACACCTTTGAAATAAATGGCGTTGGTGAGGATCAATCTGGTCAAGCTATCCACATCGTTTTCTGTGATCATATCTTTGATCTTCTTGTCGGTTTTTTCTTCGATCCATGCGTTGATTTTTCGAACAGAATTTCCTAATTCATTCACAAAATCTACGATGTTGACTGGTGCCTTGTAGTATCTTTCCACCGCGTCGAGAAAAGATTGGAGCAATGGATAATTCTTCTGCAACCACAACGCGTTAGCAACAGAAAGCTTGTAATTTTGTGAAGGTTCATTGAGTGAAGCGATGAGTTTCGAAAAGCTTTCATGGATGTTTACATTCTCTTTGAAATGAAGCACTTGACCCATCTGTTCCGCCGTTTTACCGTTTGCACCTAGATATGTCATGGCCAAGGCTGTGCTCAAACTGAACGGAGAAAAGAAAATGTTTCCATCCTTACTCGCCAACGTTTTGTACAGATCGATTCCAAAGAGATTCACCGAATCTGATGCGTCGATTGCAAAACAGAGACCGAGCAACAAAAAACTTGCAAGCAGCAACCAAGTTTTTCTCATGTGTTCTCTATCCTCCCGAATCATAAGATAATTCACGGTCGATTAGAAATCGATGAGAAAATGATACCTTCAATCGCTCTGGCCACAGCGTGAGGTTGATCGATCATCGGTAGATGTCCTGCATCCGGTATCACTAAAAGTTTGGCCTTGACAGCACTCAGTAAACATTCTGCACTCTTCAAAGGGGTCACTTCGTCTTTCTCCCCCCAAATGATGAACGTAGGAACGGAAATTTTTCCAATGTTTTCTCTGAGTTGAGGCGTATCCTGATTTTCAGCCAAATTGAAGATGACTTCCATGGGGGTTTGATAGGCGAGGTAGTAATTCTTCAGAAAATATTTCTCATCGAAGTTCTGCTCGTTTATCAGCATATCTTTGAAAACTTTTTTCTGGAAATTGTAATTCATAAAGATGAGTCTCAAACCGACTTTCGTGAAGATGTTGTTTGGAATAGAATTTCTTTCAGAAAGGCATATTGGGCTGTCGAGCAAAATCAAGGATTTCACTCTGGCTGGATCATCCAAAGCCAACCACATTGCGACTTCTGAACCCATCGAATGACCGAGTACATGGTAATGATCCAAATTCAGCTTTTCAGCCAGTTTTGCCACTGTTTGTGCCATGTACCTTCTTGACAATGGTTTTTTGATATTTTTCTCGCTCAACCCAAAACCTGGTAAGTCAACGGCGATCAATGTGAGATCGTTTCTCAGCAGATCAAAAAGATACTCGAAATTCGTCGAGTTACCCATAAAACCGTGGATCAGGATCAAAACCTCAGGTCCGTCTCCCACCTTTTGGTAAGCTATTTTTAAACCGTCGATAGTTTCAAAATCGTAGAGCGATCGATCGAGAAACTTTTCTCCCTCCACCGCTTTCAAAGGGTCTATCGAGAGTAAAAAGATCACGGAGAAAACCACAGACCACAATAGAAACGCTTTCATCTTATCCCTCCATTCTCCAACTTCAAGACCAGCAAACTCATGAATATGTTCAACGAAATTTCGGCCAAACACAGCCGGTAGAATGCACTGTTCTCTTTGAGAAATAGAGTTTAGCGAATCAGTCCGAAAAACAGACATTGCTGTGGTAATATAATTCAAGAAAGAATTGTTCTTGGAGGTGAGGTGGATGAAGAAAGCGTTCATTTTAGTCATGGTACTCGTTGCGGGTTTGATCTTTGCACAAGCGTTCTCCGATGTGCCTGTGAACCACTGGGCATATGAAGCTGTGACTGAGCTTGCCAAGCTCGGTATCATCTCAGGAATGCCTGATGGTACGTTTCAGGGAAACAACCCGATGACTCGCTACCAAGTCGCAGTCGCACTCAAAAAGCTCATAGACTATCTCACGAAGCGGATTTCAACTGCATCTCCAGCTGATCTACAGAATGCTTTGAGAAGAATATCTGCTCTGGAAGATCTAGTCAGCACAGCTATAAACAGGACTCAAAGACAAGGGGAACAGTTGGCTGTCACAGATCAAACTCTTCAAACTGTTTTGGCAGAAATTTCCAATTTGAAATCCACTATAGTTGAGATCTCTCAGGTAAGAAGGGACTTGCCAACCATGATCGCTGCTTCTGAAAGCAAGATGATGACGATGTACAATCAACTATCCTCGAAAGTAGCTGCAGTTGAGAAGAGTGTTTCTGAACTACAGGCTCAGATCTCTGCACAGATTATGTCGCAAGTCAAAGGCTCCATCGATGCGGTCAACGCGAAAGTGAGCGAAATCGATGGTAAACTCAACTCACTTTCCAATACACTCTCTTCGAGGATAGATGCTCTGTCGAAATCGCTCGACTCGACGAAGGCGGACTTAACGGCGCTGTCCAAGAGAGTCGATGGAGTGGAATCAAACCTGCAGGCTCTCACAACACTGAGAAAAGGTCTATCTGATCTTGAAGGTCGTGTTGCAGCGCTCGAAACAAAGGTTGCTTCCGATGTGGATGGTCTCAGAAAAGCATTGGACACAACCGCTCGTCAACTCGATGCGAGGTTGTCCTTGCTCGAAGGTCAAGTTGCTTCACTCGTCACGGACGTCGAGAAACTGAAGAAGGATGTCGCTGAAGCAACGAGCGCAGCAAAGAAAGTGGGTATTCTCGAAGGTAACGTTGGGACGTTGGCTGGCCAGATGACTTCACTGAGTCAGAAAGTGTCGCAGAACGAGCAGAACATTGCGAACCTATCCAAAAAGATCGACTCTAAACCTTGGATGAGCGACATCGAAGCTACGACGGTTGATCTATCCAAGAAGATCAGCGATGCTTACAACATGGGTTTGATAGGTATAATCGTTGGAGCAGCTGGTGCGGTCCTTGGAATCATCGGTTTGATGATGGCCGGTGCCGGCGGAGCGCAATGAGTTTTTGAATCTAATCGTGGTGTGAAAGGACCCCGTTTGGGGTCCTTTTTTGTCGAGGGGGTAGGTTGTATGATCGCTGTATGGTTTGCAGTTTTGTTCACATGGACGGTGTTGTTGGTGCTTTGGACTGTTCATATCTTCAGATCGAGAGTGGGAACGAAATACGATGTTGTGCAAGATATAGTTAATCTCAAGGCTGAACTTGAACAGTTGAGAAGCTGGAGGGAATATCAGAAAAAGCTCGAAGATGAAAAGACTAACAGATTGACTGAAACTATTACTAACATCTACAAACTCTTCGAAGAGTTAAAGACTCGAACTGAAGTGACCGAGAGTGAGAGGGAAAAACGAGTAAAACAATTAGTTGATCAGATCAAAATTTTCTTGGAACAACAGCAAAAGCATGTAGAGATGTTTCTGATCGAACAAGGAAAAAGCAAGGAAGAGATAGAAAAAAGAAGAGATGCACAGTTACAAGATGTAAAGCGAACGATAGAAGAATTCGTGAAAACTATCTCAGGTACAAGAACGCGTGGTCGAACTGGAGAAAACATTTTGAAAGAGGTCATGAAAGAATCGATAAAGGTTGGGATTGTGAAGACGAATTTGAAAACTGGAAACGGTGAGGTCGAATTTGCTTGGGATTTGGGGGATGGAAAGTACATTCCGATAGATTCAAAACTACCGGAGCTTGAGGAGATCATCGAACAACTTGAGAAGGCTGACATTTCAGAAAAAGAATCCTATCGAAAGTTGATATCCGATAAACTCAAAAAAGAGATCGAACGTGTCAAGAAATATCAGAACTGTCACAACACCATCGATAGTTGTATATTGGTGGTGCCAGATGCGGCATTGGATATTGCTCCAGAGCTCATGAATATCGGCAGAGGATCGAATGTTTATCTTTGTGGTTATAAAGATGTTTTCTTCGTGGCACACACGATAGCTGAAAGATATCTTCAGCTCAAAGAGCAAGGAGATGTTGGAAGATACAAACAACTTGTGAATGGATTGCTGAAAGTTCTTGCGGAAATTGAGAAGAAAATCGACAGTATTGCGAAATCTAGCGATTCAATACGATCGAGTGTTGATAAAATCAGAGAAAATATAGCAAAGGCCAAGAGATTCGAAGATTTCCAAGAAACATTGGAAAAACAAAATGTTGAGGAAAGTTGATCCAAGGAGGGAGGTTTAACCATGTTCGTCAAGGATATCATGACAACGAACGTCATCACTATATCTCCGGAAGCAACATTTCACGAAGCGATGGAGATCATCAGGACTAAGGGTGTGAGGAGACTTCCTGTGGTCAAAGATGACAAAGTCGTTGGTATCGTCGCTGAGAAAGATTTATTGAAGGCCTCTCCATCTCAGGCGACGACTTTGGACGTGTGGGAGCTCACCACGCTGCTCGGTAAACTGAAGGTCAAACAAATCATGAAGAAAGACGTTGTCCATGTGCACCCGAACACACCGATAGAAGAAGCTGCTAAGATCATGGCAGACAGAAAAATAGGTTCACTTTTGGTGATGGAAGAAGAGAAGTTGGTTGGTATCATCACTGAGACTGACATATTCAAAATGTTCATCAACATGTTGGGAGCTCGTGAAAAAGGTTTCAGATACGTTTTCAAAGTTCAGAATGTTCCGGGCATCCTCGCAAGAATTTTGAATTTGATGTATCAATGTGGGGCAGATGTGATCGCCGTTAGCACGTATGAAAAATCGGATCAAGAGTACAACGTCGTTGTGAAGGTCAAACTTTCGTTGAACAGAGAAAGCTTCGAAAAGAAACTGTTAGAGGGTATTCCAAACGTTTCCATCATCGATGTGAGACAAGATTGAAGGGGGCATGAGCCCCCTTCAGATTTACTGAATCGGTCTGAGCGTGACGGAGACATTGACGGTTTTTCTATCCACCTTCAGTGTGAGAACTTCTGCGTAGTAACCGCCTTTGATCACCACAAGTTGATAAGTTCCATAGTCAAGATCGATTCTGAGCGGTGTGATACCTTTCAAATAACCGTTGATGTAAACGAGTGCGTTGGAAGGCGAGCTACTTATGCTTACAGTACCGATCCTGCTGACAGGTTCAAGTGTCAACCTCACAGTTTTTGTTTCATTCGGGGTAACTTGGACTTCCGTTGAGGCATCTTCATAGTCCGGCAGACTCGCAACGACTCTGTGTACAATGTTGGCATCGACTTCAACTCTCAAGCCTGATGGATCTGCAACGCCGACGTACCTTCCATTCACGTAAATTGAAGCGTTCGGTGGAGTAGTATAAATGAGCAAAAAGCCGGTTCTGACGATCGGTGGCAATGTTATATCGATCCTCTTGGTCTCACCGGAAGCCACACTCACCGTCACCGTCGTATCCTGATAGCCATCCATCGTCGCGATGATCGTGTGTGGACCTGGATCAACTTGCACTGAAAGTCCTGTCGCTCTTGCGGTTCCAACGTAAGTTCCATCCACATAGATCGAGGCGCCAGCTGGATTGGTGAAAATGTTGAGTGTTCCTTTTCTCACAGCGGGAGCAAGGTTGAGCGTGACTGATCTTGTCTCACCTGGGCTCAACGTCACCGTCACAGAAGCATCTTGATAACCACTCATTCTGGCGACTATGTTGTAGGTGGCAGGGGTCAATGAAAGACTCAAACCTGCCGATGTTGTGGTTCCTCTATATTGAGTATTGATGTAGATCGATGCTCCTATGGGATTCGTGAACACGATCAACGTGGCTCTTTCTGGACTGAGCGCCATGCTCACCGTTTTGGTCTCACCCAGGGCAATGGTGACCGATCTTTGCTCTGGTTCGTATCCTGGTCTGGTGGCGAGGATCGTGTGCGTACCAGGTTGAACTTCGATCTGCAGTGGGCTCACACCAACGTAGCTACCGTTCAGATAGATCTGCGCACCCGGTGGTGTTGTTTGGATGTTGAGCATAGTCTTTCTCAGAAAGTTTGCTGTTACAACTATTGTTCTTCCTTCGGTGACGAAGAAAGTTTCAACTATGACTTGATCTTGTAGATAGAAGGTGGCGAAGTGTTGACCCTCATCGAGCTCGACTCGCGCTGGAGTTCTTCCAAGATATCTTCCATCAACATACACGTATGCGCCAGTTGGGTTAGATTCCAGTTGAACGACACCTGTTCTCGGAGCTCTGCCAACGTAGAAATAAGTTATATCGCTCGCCCATTCACCGGTGAGGTATGGCAAGATCTGTCTTTGAACATAATTTTCTGGATCGGTCGTGAGTTCTGGGAAAGTTTGGGTGGTACCGAGCTCTCTCAATTGTTGGATGATGGGGATATAGCTGGTACTAGCGATGATTTGAATGAACTCTTTACCCTCAGGTGGTGAAACTTTGAGAGAATAGGTTGTCGAGATGGGAAGCTTGTAAGTGACGTTCGGTGCGATGTAATTGTTCGTATCGTACCTGTTCGGGAACAAAAGCGTGATCTTTCCATCGGGTCGAATATCGTAAATGACCACATAACAACTCTTGTTGGCTTTGAAAAAGATGTTGATCGATTCTCCAACCTGATAGACCGCTCCTTCAGGTTTATTGAGCCAAACTCTCACTTCAAGCTCACTAGGTTTTGGAACAATGATGATGTTTTTAAGCTGCATCTCTGCAAAGCTCATTGTTGCGATCAGTGAAACCAAAATTAAAATCCAAACCTTTTTGCTCATCCAAATCCCCCCTTTCACGGCTCAATCACACGTGCCGCTGTAACTTTTCCACCTTCAATCTTGAAAAAGGCAAAACCCCTCAGCTGAGATGAAGATATATTCTTAGGTACTGTCAAATCCTGCCAGTTTGTTCTAAATTCGGCGCTTGTAACTCTATAAACACCATTTTCGTTGATGAATTGGACCAAGACATAACCACTGTTTGGAGTAATTAACACTTTCTCTTGTGTTCCTACGCCGATCACTAAGTCCCACGTTGTACCAAAAAGATCGTTCGGCTCTAAGCGGAGCTTCAAATTACCACCTGTGATAGATTCGACCCGATCACGGATCTGTTCTTTGACATTCTGAAGGTTCGAATATGTATCGTAACTACCAACAAATTCATTGTTCAAAAATGCATACCTATCATTTGGGGTCACACTTTCTATACCACGATCACTAAACAGTGCTGAACTTGGATACCAGAGCAATATGGTGTCTGTTCGAACGTTGTTACACCAGTTTGAAAGATCCTCTAGATTAGAGTTTCTCACTGGGCCTGCTTCAACTATGTTCAGAGGTGTTCCATACTTTGGAAGTGCTATCGGTGTACTGCAGGAGTAGATCAATAAGGCTGCGAGCGCCGTAACAATGATCAACAGGACGTTTCTTTTTACCTTCATACCATCACCCCCATAGGTTAAAATTGAGAGGCGCGATCGCGCCTCTCAGTATGTGAAACTGTAAACGAGCCTGGCCATCTTTCTGATGGCGAAGATCGCTACGAAATCTCCTTTTTTGATCTTTCCCACCACTTCGTTCCAATCGTTCGTGGACTTTATGGTGTATCTTTGACCGCTCACCGCAATTTGATCGATCACATCGCCTGGTTGCAAGCCAAGTGAACCTTTGTTCTGTCTTACGATCACACCGTTCACAGATGCAGCTATGGAGTAAGTTTCTCTGTCAGATGGGGTTATTTCACCCACCACAAGTCCGGCGAATTCTCTTGCAGCAGTGACCGATTGTGTTTGTTCGTCAGTGGAGGCACCGAGTTTGACACTGAACTTCATTTCTCTTCCGTTTCTGTTCACGACGATTTCCACAATTTCTCCAGGCACACGACTGTGTATGAGTGAAACGAGTTCAGCATCACTGCTCACATCGACCCCATCGAACTTGATGACCACGTCGTTCTCCTTCAAACCGGCCTTTTCTGCCGGTGAACCTCCCAGGATCTGTACGATCAAGGCACCTTTGTTCACCTTCAATCCCAACGCTTTGGCGAGCTCGTTGGTCACGGTGGTCACTCTGACGCCGAGGAAAGCTTTTTGAGCCTTACCAGTTTGAACGAGCTGATCGATGAAACGCTTCACCGTGTTGATGGGTATGGCGAAACCAAGGTTCACTGCCTGCTGTGGATTGATGATCGCCGTGTTGATACCTATCACTTGACCGTGTATGTTCAAAAGAGGTCCACCACTGTTACCTGGGTTGATCGCCGCGTCCGTTTGAATGAGGTTGGTATAGTAACCCGATCCATCTGGCTTCGGTATCCTCCTTCCAGTAGCGCTCACCACGCCTATGGTGACTGTGTGTTGAAAACCAAGAGGATTACCAATCGCGATGGCCCATTCACCTATCTTGACCTTGTCCGAATCACCAAATTCAAGCACTGGAAGTTCTTTTTCAGCGTTGATCTTTATAACAGCGATGTCCAATTCTGCGTCTCCACCGATGTACTCAGCTTTGTAAGTAGAACCGTTCAGGAGTGTTACAGTGATCTCGACAGCACCACTCACGACATGTTCGTTGGTGAGTATGTAGCCAACTTTGTCGAAGATGAAGCCAGAGCCAATACTCGTGGTGCGCTGTGTTCCTCCGAACGGAGAGTAACCGAACCAGCGTCTGAAGAAATCCTCTATGAATGGATCGAAATACGGTGAGCTGACAGTCTTCACCGCTTCAACTTTGACCACAGCTGGTGCACAGGCCTCAACCACTGCGACGATGGGGCTCTGGTAATCCGGATTGAGCAGTGCAAAAGTTGAAACTACCACCACAAGTAGGCTCAACACCACGAACAGTTTTCTCACAGCGAACACCTCCTCGAATCAAGCTTTGGCTCCATCTTCTTTGACGCTCATATTTTCCCCCGCGTTCATTAGAAAGTGATTAAAAAATTCCTGAATAGCGCGTTCTATAGACTCGAATTTTTCAAGTTTCATGAAAGCTTCTCTGAATTTCCTTGCGTTCGCAAAACCATGTGTGTACCCCATCACGAACTGCCTGAGTTTGTAGAAAGACTTCTCTCCTTCTTGTTCTCTCAGCATCCTTGTATGGAAAAGAAACATATCTCTTATCTCCTCAAAGCTAGGTTCACTTCCATGTTGGATTTCGAAGAATATCCAAGGTTTTCTCAAAACACCCCTGGCCACGATGGCAGCCTTCGATTTCGAAATTTCGAGTGCTTTTTTGATATCTTCAACTGTGAAAAGATCGCCACTGATCGCAGTGGGTACGTTCCATTTATCGAGTTGTAGGTTCCATTCGGCTTTACCAGAGTACATCTGAACGGCTGTTCTTCCATGAACTTCCACACCATCCACCCCAGTAAAAATCAAAGTTTCCATGATCTTTTCAAGTTCGTTCTTTTCAAAACCAAGTCTCACTTTCACTGTCACAGGTTTTTCACAAGCATCTTTCATGGCTTTGACGATGTCTCCGAGTCGATTTAGATCTCTCAGCAACGCGGCACCGGCATTCTTTTTAACCACCTTCTTCACAGGACACGCGGCATTCAAATCGATCCAACTGGCACGATGTTGAATCTTCTTGGCAGCGAGGGCGAGTTTTCTTGGTTCAGATCCGTAGAGTTGAACGGCCGTGTCCTTTTCATCGACTGAAGGAAGCATTCTTTCGACAACGGTGAGTTGCAGTAAAACACTTTCGGCGCTGATCATTTCGGTGAAAAAGAACTGTGCGCCCCACAATCTACACACAGTTCTGAAAGCCTTATCCGTTATGCCAGCCATGGGCGCGAGACCTACAGAGCCTGGATAACTAAACTTCGCCATAGTAACTCGCGACGGATTCTTCTATTTGTGCAACGACCATACCTTTTATACTTTTGCCCTGTCGTGCACGTTTTCTTATCTCGGTTGCGGAAAGTTCGATCAACGGAGCCTGAAGGAAAATGATTCTTTCAAACAGATCATTCAAAACGGTTTTTGCCCTTTCGTGGTAAGGTTTTCCACAGTATCTTGGATAAACGACGAAGTGACATGAGTTGAGCAAATCTACATATCTGTACCAAGTTTCGATATAACTCAAAGCATCTTCACCAACGATGAAATATGGTTTGCACGAGTGCTTGCTCGCAAAGTGGTTCACTGTGTAGAGGGAATAAGAGACATCTCCCCTGACCTTTTCATAATCGCTCACTACGACGTTATTCAAATCGAAAGTTTTCTTACACCATTCGAACCTCAGCTCGAACGGTGCCACGTCGTCAGATCTGTGAGGAGGTTTATAAGTCGGCACGATGTAGAGTAATTCGAGCTGTAAAAGTTCCATCGCATACTGTGTCACGATCAAATGACCTACGTGTGGGGGACTGAAGGTGCCACCAAAGATGCCTATTCTATTCGTGATATTCAAAGTCATAACCTCCAATCCAGACCGTATCTCCTTCCTTCGCTCCAGCTTGCTTCAGTTTCTCACTCAAACCATTCCTTTCCAACACTTCCAGAAATCTTGCCAACGCATCTTTGTATTGTAACGAATAACGTTTGAGCCAGGCTTCAACTTGCTCACCTTTCACGATGAACCCTTCTTTCGTTCTGACAATTTCAAAGTCGAACTTGAGTTCGAGTCTTGTTTTGACCGGTTTAGGTTTCTCAAAAGCTGGAGCTGGAAGCATTTTCATCTTCAATTTGCTCTCACCAACGTGTTCTGCTATCTTGGCTTTCAAAATATCTATGTTTTGCTTCGTGAGCGCAGAAACTGCTATCGGTTCTTTACCGGTGTGACGTTTCAATCTCTCGAGTCTTTCGTGCAGTTCTTTTTCATCGAGTAAGTCTATCTTGTTTGCGACTAAGAGTTGGGGTTTTTTCAACAATTCTGGACTGTATTTTTCTAGCTCTTGCACGATCACATCGTGATCCTTCAAAAAATCTCTACCCTCGACGCTCGCTATATCTATCACGTGTACAAGAACACTGCATCTTTCGATGTGCCTCAAAAACAGGTTTCCAAGTCCACTACCTTTGTGTGCCCCCTCGATCAGTCCGGGGATGTCAGCAAGGACGTATTCTATCTCGTTTCCAATCCGTACAACTCCTAGGTTCGGTATGAGTGTGGTGAAAGGATAGTCAGCGATCTTTGGCCTGGCATTGCTCATTGCCGCGATGAGTGAGGATTTACCAACGTTTGGAAGTCCGACCAATCCTGCATCGGCGAGCAGTTTCAACTCAAGTTCTATCCATCTTTCTTCACCTTTCTCTCCAGACTCCGCGATCCTCGGGGCTCTCAGAGTGCTGGTTGCAAAGTGAACATTACCCCTACCGCCTTTACCCCCCCGTGCGACACAAACCATCATGCCGTGCCTATCGAGATCCGCTAAAATCTCACCAGTTTGCAAGTCTCTCACCACGGTGCCGACCGGAACATCTATGATCAGATCTTCACCGTTCTTACCGGCCTGTTTTTTCCCTTTACCGTGCTGTCCGTTTTCTGCGACGAATTTCTTTTGATGTTTGAATCTGAGAAGTGTCGAGAAGCTGGCATCGGCTCTCAAGATGACGAAGCCTCCATCGCCTCCATCGCCGCCGTCCGGTCCTCCGTGTGGCACATACTTTTCCCTGCGGAAGCTCACCGCTCCATTTCCACCGTCTCCAGCTTTCACGAATATCTTCACACGATCAACGAAATCTTCCCTTTCCAAGTTCCTCACCCTTTGATTTAGACTAGCACAATTTCGAAGACAAAGGTAGAGAGGGATTAAAGATTGATTCCATCTGTCAATAAACCCTTTCGAGGATTCTCTAAGCCCTAAATTTATACTATTCATTGATAATGATTGAAACCGTAGGAGGGGTGATTTCATGCTGAAATTATTTTGTTTTCTTTTAATTCCTGCCACAATTTTTTCTTCGACTTTTTTCGATTCCTCTCGTGACTTTATTGATGCCATGAGAAATGACAAAACAATTCGAACTGCACATTTAGGAATTTACTTTGTGGACTTGGAAAGCGGAGAAGTCATTCTGAATTACAACGAACACAAACTATTCATACCAGCTTCGGTCATGAAACTCTTTTCAACTTTGCTGGCTTGGGAGGTTCTCGGAGAAGATTTCAAGTACGAAACGAAGATTTATATTCCTAAGGGTTCACAACCTCCATGTGTGAAAGGAGATATCGTGATAAAAGGTAGCGGAGATCCTTCACTGAACCATGTTGTACTCGAAAAGCATTTGGTCAAATTCAAGGAAGATGGCTTTCAAAGGGTAGAAGGCAACTTGGTGATCGACAACACCGCTTTCAACAAAGAGAGGTGGTCTACGAGATGGCCATGGGATTTGAACGATAATCCCCACGTTGATGCATTGATCGTTCAAAACAGAGTGCATGGCTTCAATCCATACAATGAGGACGAAGTAGCACTCTATGCAGGAGAGATGGTGAGAGAAACGCTGCAACGTTTTGACATACAGTTGCAGAGCGTGAAGGTCGGAAGGCTCGAACCAGAAATATTTGAGGAATTCATAACCATACGCTCACAACCTTTAAAGGAATTGATACGCGTTGCAAACAAAGTCAGTCATAACTCTTACGCGGAACAAATATTCAGAACGGTTGGATTGAAGCTCTTTGGAATTGGTAGTAACGCAAACGCTGTGAAAGCACTGAATCAGTTGGTAGATAAAATCGTTGGAGAAGATTATCCACGCAATTTTGCTGACGGTTGTGGTCTTTCGATGTACAACCTTGTAAGCCCATACATGACAGTGAAGTTGCTCGAATACGCTTACAAGAAATGTGGTGGCTTGAATGGGTTCATCTCCACGCTGGCCGTGGCTGGAAAAGATGGTACCTTGGCGAAGAGATTAGCAGGTTATCAAGTGTATGGTAAAACAGGTACCTTGGCATACTGTGCTTCCTTAGCAGGAGTTGCTATCACCAAGTTTGACAGGAAAGTGGCTTTCGCAATATTTGTGAACAACTATTCTGGTCAATATCCTAAAGATCAGATAGATTCGATCGTCAGGTGGGTGTGTGATAATTATTGATCACTCGATCATACCTTGAACAAAAGTTGACCTAGCCGCTGCTTAGCTTTTAAAGTAACCCTGTTTACGAAAGGTGAAAAATACACTTTTTAAAAACTCGTGTTGAGGTTTTTGGTTCATTGTTTGTCAAGTTTTTGATACTCCTCACTTGAGATCCATAAACACCCCATTGCACCAATTTTGTTACCATAACGCGATCAAAGCTTGCATTGAAAAACTGTTTGCACAGAAGATTCGACAATGAGTATCTTCTCATGTGATCAGCTTTTAACGCGAATTTCTTTCAATGTTCGCACTACGTTTGAATTGAAATTGCAAGAAATTTTAAGAAATCTTTCGATTAGGTGAGAAAACGAGCCATAAAAATGAAAAACAACGCAAATCATTTGAATCTTACGAATGATTGGCAAAAGTGGGATTTGTGTAATCTGAGAAAAATTGGTATATTGTTGATGAACATATTGAGAAAACGTTAGACCTCTCATTAGAAAAGGAGAATGATCGTTGGCTAGTCTGAAAGATGTGGCAAATTTGGCCAACGTTTCGATCTCGACAGTTTCCAAGGTGCTCAATGGAAAAGGTCGCGTGAGCGAGGCGAAAAGGAAAGAGATACTGAAAATAGCGAGGCAACTCGGCTACACGCCAAACTACCACGCTCGAACGATGGCTCGGAGGACAAAGATTTTGACTATAGGTTTGATCGTGCCAGACATCATCAACCCATTTTTTGCAAGACTAACGCGTGGGGTTCAAAAAGCTTGTGGGGAAGATACGCTGGTCATCCTCATGGATTCGTTCAGAAACCTTGATAGAGAAGAGAAACTCATACGCAATGCGAGGTTTTTCGGTATAAATGGGATCATCATAGGCAACTCTCGCGTGAACGATGACTTGGTGGAGGAAATTTCGAACTACATTCCCGTAGTCGTGTTCGACAAGTACTATGAGTTGGAGAACGTTGTTTCTATAGTTTTGGACAACAACTATGGCGCGTACATGGCGACGAAGCATTTGATCGAAAACGGTTGTAAAAATATCGTGCATCTGGGTGGAACCCATGAACTTTATGTTTCCTTAGAACGTGCTCGGGGTTATGAATCAGCCATGAAGGAGGCGGGTCTAAAGCCTTTGGTTCAACCTGTAGGTTATAACGAGTCAGCGGGTTATCAGGGTATGAAGCGGTTGATCGAAACAGGAGAAAAGTTGGATGGGGTTTTTTGCATGAACGATCTTGTGGCCATAGGTGCCATGAGAGCTATCAAAGAAAAAGGATTGAGAATACCACAAGACGTGGCCGTCATAGGTTTCGACAACGATGAAGAACTCTGTGAGGTGGTGAATCCACCGTTGAGTTCGATACATCAACCTGTGGAAGAAATGGGTGAAGTGGCTGCGAAATTGTTGTTCGAACTCATCAAAGGAAACTCAAAGGTCAAACGTTACGTGTTCGCTCCAAGGTTAGTCGTGAGGCAGTCAAGTTTGAGGGGTGAATCATGAAAAAAATTCTCATCGTTGGAGCCCACAGCGACGATCCAATCATAGGGGTCGGTGGTACCATACGGGAGCTGTCAAAACTCGGCAACAGTGTCACGGTTTTGAGTGTTTGCGGTGATAGGATAGAAGGTTACACTGAAGCGATTGAATTGCTCAGCGCTGAACCTGTGTATTTCGATTTTTCTTACGCTCAGATAGATGAAGAGGACTTTTTCAAACGGCTCGAAGAGTTGATGAAAAAACTCAATCCAGACATCGTTTTTACCCACTGGTATTCCGAGATATTGTACGATCACGAAGTAGTTTCGAAGCACACCATCAAACTGGCTAGGAAGTTTGAAAAGGAGATCTATCTTTTCGAAATACCAGCTTCAAGTCAGGATTTTCAGTTCGATGTGGCAGTGGATGTGACGAGTTCTTATGAGTACAAGAGAAAGGCTATAGAAATGATGAAAAGTGCTTTCAAAGAGGAGGTCTTCGAGAAAGAAATAATGCCTTCGATCATTTTCCCTGCAGGCTTTAGGGGTATTCAAATTGGTTGTCCTTATGCCGAGGTGTTCAAGCATCTAGGTTCTAGATTTCCATTATCACCGTGCAGGAAGAAGCTTTTGGACCTTTCAAAACTTTGAGGAGGTGCTTCGATGAAGAAATTAAAAGTTGGTATCGTGGGCGCTGGAAAAATCGCTGAGGTACTCCATGTTCCAAACACACTCCTCTCAGAGTATGCAGAGCTTGTGGCCATAGCTGATCCTAATCCGCAGAGACTCGAGTACTTCAAGAAGAAGTTGGAAAGTCACCGTATCAATTTCTATGTTGACTACCGAGAGATGTTTCAAAAAGAAAGTATGGATGCTGTGATCGTTGCGGTTCCGAATACTTTGCACGCGGAGATTTCTATCGCTGCTTTAGAGAGTGGTAGGAACGTGCTTGTTGAAAAGCCTATGGCTACTAATTCTCAAGAGGCTTTAAAGATGATCGAAGCAGCGAAGAAAAGCAAAAAAGTTTTGATGGTGAACCATTCACAAAGATTTTTTCCACACCATCAAAGAGCTAAGGAGGTGGTTCAGTCTGGCATACTCGGTGAAATAAGACTCGTCAAGACGATGTTTGGTCATGCGGGACCAGAGAATTGGTCGCCGAATGCCGCGTGGTTCTTCAATAAAGATGTGGCCATGTTCGGTGCTTTGGGAGATCTGGGGGTACACAAGGTAGATTTGATCAGGTACATCACGGGACTAGACATTGTGCAGTGTGTTGGCCTAACCGCGACACTTGAAAAACGTGCCTCAGTGGAAGATGTCGCGAGTGCGGTTTTGAAACTTTCGAACTCAGCCTTGGCCACACTCGATTCTAACTGGATAACTAAGGGGCTCGAAGAGAACTACTTTGTTGTCTACGGAGAGAAAGGCACAATGAAGGTTGGACAAACCGATCCAACGAAGATCGATATCTATCTCGACAGACCTTTCAGAATGCACGGAGAAATAGTTCTAAAACCTCTATTCACTAATGAAGATCCTTACTGGAAGATGCCCATCATCGATCATTTCGCTAAAGTGTGTCTGGGGCTAGAAGAACCTATCGTTAAGCCAGAAGATGGGTACATCGCGGTGAAAGTTGTCGAGAAAATATTCGAATCTTATAAGAAAGGACAGGTAGTGAGCATCGAATGAGTGTGATTCTTTCAGCGAGAAACATTTGCATGGACTTTTCTGGTGTGAGAGTTCTTCATAACGTTGATGTGGACTTTTCACCGGCGAGGATATACGGCCTAGTCGGTGAGAACGGTGCCGGAAAGTCAACGCTGATGAGAATCTTATCGGGTTTTCTTCATCCGACCGAAGGTGAAGTTTATTTTGAGGGAAATAGAGTCCTACTCAATCCGTTGAAGGCCAAGTCATTGGGGATCATCTTGATACCGCAGGAGCTGAATCTCGTCGAAGGCTTGAGAGTTTACGAGAACATCTTTCTCGGTGATGAGATCAGGAAAGGATTTTTCATTTCCAAGAAAGCCATGATAGAAGAAACCAAGCGTTTAATATCGCAGCTCGAGCTGTCTATAGATCCCACAGCTTTCGTCTTCCAACTTTCCCCAGCTCAGAAGCAAATGGTGGAGATCATCAAAGCCATATCGAAGAGGGTGAAAGTACTCATCATGGATGAGCCAACATCATCTTTAACGGATGAGGAAGTGTTGAAGCTCTTTCAAATAATGAGAAACATGAAGCAGCACGGTATAACGGTCATATTCATTTCCCACAGACTCAAGGAAGTTCGCCAAATCGCTGAGGAACTGATCGTGCTACGGGACGGGAGAAAAGTTTATCAAGGAGAGTTGCAGAACCTCACTGAAAAGCAAATAGCGGAGCTCATGGTTGGTCGAAAGTTGGACGAGATGTTTCCGAGCAAACCCATCCCCGACCGCGAGGTAGTCCTTCAGGTGAAGGATCTTTCAACTGAGGACGGCAGAGTTAAGAAAGCAAGTTTTGAGCTTTATAAAGGTGAAATACTGGGTTTCTATGGCCTAGTAGGCTCAGGCAGAACGGAACTCATGGAAGCCTTGGTTGGTATCAGGAAAGTTTTATCGGGCGAGATACATCTGTTTGGTAAGAAAGTAGAAATTAAAGATCCCAAAACGGCAAAAAGATTTGGGTTGGTTTATCTTCCAGAGGATAGAAAAAAAGCAGGAATCATCTCGGTTTTGGAGGCCTTCAAAAACACTACGATGATGTCTTTAGAAAAGTTTTCCAAACTCCTCTTGAAAACGAAGTATGAAATTAGTGCTTTCAAAAATTATGAGAAAAGATTCAAGATCAAAGTACAAAGTCCATGGCAAACGGCCGGAACACTGAGCGGTGGTAATCAACAGAAAGTCGTCATATCCAAGTTGGTTGAAACGGGGGCAAGGATCTTCCTCTTCGACGAGCCAACACGAGGTGTAGATGTCAACGCGAGGCACCAAATTTATGAGATCATGCACAACATGATCAAAGAGCTCGGTTGTAGCTTTGTCGTTGTGTCTTCAGATTTACCTGAAGTTATAGGACTTTGCAACAGAGTTTTGATCATGAGAAGTGGTGAGATCGTTGCCGAAGTGGCTGGTGAAGAACTGACTGAGAAAGAACTGATTTACCATGCAACCGGTGTGAAGGAGGTTGGTGTGTATTAAATTCAAAAGCATCATTTCGAAATACATGATAGTCTTTGTACTACTCGGTTTGATGGTGTTTTCAGGGATCATTACACCTGCTTTCCTCAAACCGAGGAACATTCTCAATATCTTCTGGCAAACATCGTATGTAGGCATCATCGCGATAGGTATCACCTTCGTCATGATCGCCGGTGGAATAGATCTTTCGGTCGGATCAATGCTCGCACTGATGGGGGCTTTTGCGATCACCACGAGTAATAAACTCGGCGATAATCTTGGTTCAACCCTTGTTTCGATCCTTCTCACTTATGGGCTCGGTGCGCTACTTGGTTTAGGTATGGGACTTTTGACAACCAAAGGAAAGATTCCAGCGTTCATAACGACGCTTGGAGGCATGGCGATATACAGATCTTTGGTTTTGAATTTCGCCAACGGCGGAGTGTACATGAGCTTTTCTCGAACCTTCTCGAGTTTTGGAATGAAATTCATTGCAGGATTGCCATTGCCGATGGTTGTGTTCATTGTTTATGCCATCCTGGCTCACATAGTGTTGGACAGGACAAGGTTCGGTAGGTACGTGTACGCAGTCGGTGCGAACGAAACGGCAGCCGTTTATTCAGCGATAAAAGTGGATTTGATCAGGACGATCACTTACGTTATCAGTGGCGTTTCGGTGGTCACATCGGCAGTTTTACTCTCTTCGATGATGGCATCGGTGAGTTCCTCATCCACTGGATCAGGTTTTGAGTTGGATGCGATCGCGGCGGCCGTGATCGGAGGAACGAGTTTGAGTGGAGGTAAAGGTACGATCTTTGGTACTTTCTTTGGAGCGTTGATCTTAGGTGTCGTGAACAACATGTTGGTGATGCTGAACGTCGCGGTATATCTCCAAGGTATGGTGAAAGGGCTCATCATCATCGCGGCGGTTTTACTTCAGAACATCAGAAAATGATCACCCCGTGAGGGGGAAAGAAAGGGAGGTGTTTGTATGAAGAGGTTTCTGGTTGTATTGATGATCGTCATGACACTCTTGAGCTTCGCCGCAAAGTTCAAGATCGGAGTCGCTATACCGGCGGCCGATCACGGTTGGACTGGTGGTATGGTCTGGTGGGCACAGTACG
The DNA here is from genome assembly GCA_025060105.1 of Pseudothermotoga sp. NCBI lineage: Bacteria > Thermotogati > Thermotogota > Thermotogae > Thermotogales > Thermotogaceae > Pseudothermotoga > Pseudothermotoga sp. Next base: position 114,301 of record JANXCS010000006.1, read on the forward strand.
CCATCAAGCAGTACCAGAAAGATCCAGATTTAGAGTTCTACTTGGTGACGGCGAGAGAACCGAGCGAACAAATTGCTCAAGTTCAAGCACTCTTAGCGCGTGGAATCAACGCTTTGGTGATCAACCCATACGAGTCCGCACCACTCACACCGATCTGCGTTCAAGCGTTCAGACAAGGTATTTTCACGGTGATAGTTGATAGGGGCATCGTCTCCGAAGAGTACAACGTTTATATCGCTGGTGATAACTACATGTACGGTTATCTAGCAGGTAAATACATCGCTGAAAAGCTGAAAGGTAAAGGCAATGTCGTCGTTATAAGGGGCATCCCTTCCACGATCGACGATGAAAGAGTCAAGGCGTTCAAGGATGCGATCGCACCTTATCCAGATATCAAGATCATCGCTGAGCAACCAGGTTATTGGTCCAGAGAGAAAGCTTTCGAGGTTATGCAGACGCTGTTGACAAAATTCCCACAGATCGATGCAGTCTGGACTGGAGACGATGACATGCTCCATGGTGTGCTCATCGCACTCAGACAAGCCGGAAGGGATAAGAACATCGTTTTGGTGGGTGGTGCTTGTGAAAAGAATATCGTTAAAATGATCATGGATGGTCATCCACTGATCGAGGTTAACTTCACTTACCCACCGAACATGATCGCTACAGCCATCAATCTTGCGGTCATGGCATTGAGAGGTCAATCTTTGAATGGATTCTACCAGAAAGGAATTCCGAGAAAGATAATACTCTCCACAGAAACTGTCACGAGACAGAATGCGAAAGACTACTACTTCCCAGATTCAGTGTTCTAAAAAGTTGAGGCGGGCAACTGCCCGCCTCAGTTGTTTGGAGGTGTTCGAATGAAGATAGGTTTCTTAACTGTGGCAATGGGTAACACTAAGCTTGAAGAGATCGTTGAATGGTCGAGTAAGGTGGGTTTTGAAACGTTAGAGATCGCGACCTGGCCTCTCATCAATGAAAGAGACTTTTCCTCCACGACGATAGATGTTGAAAAGTTTGATAAAAAGGAAGCAGAACGTGTGAAAGCTCTCTTTGAAAAACATGGTCTCACCGTGTCATCTTTGGCTTACTACGACAACAATTTGGATGCAAACCTTGAAAAAAGAGCGAGAGTCAATCAGCATCTCAAAAAAGTTATAGACGCAGCACATTTTCTTGGTGTAGAGCTCGTAGGCACTTTCATAGGGAGAGATATCACCAAGAGTGTTGAAGAAAACTTGAAAGAGTTTGAGAAGGTCTTCAAACCTTTGATAGCTTACGCGGAAAGCAAGAACGTAAGATTAATGATAGAAAATTGTCCGATGGTTGGTTGGCAAGCTGAAGAAAGGATAGGCAATATCTTCTACTCACCGGAACTTTGGAGAGAAATATTCAGGATCACACCCGATTCTTTTGGAATCAACCTCGATCCATCGCATCTGTATTGGTTGGGCATAGATTATCTGAAGGTGGTGGAAGAATTCGCTAGTAGGATCTTCCATGTGCACGCGAAAGACGTGGAATTAAAGAGAAACATACTTCACGAGCAAAGTATCTTTGGTCACTATGGTACCAACGCACACGGAAAGAGTTGGTGGGTTTATAGATTGCCCGGTTTTGGAGAGATCGATTGGTCGAGTTTCATCACAAACCTCAAGAAAGTGGGGTACGACTTCGTCGTGAGTATAGAACACGAAGATCCAGTGTGGGGTGGAGATCTGGAGAAATCGAAAAAAGGTCTTTTGATGGGGTTGCATTTTCTTAAGAAGTTCGTTTGAGTGAAAACAGATCTTTTTGCCCTCCTTCGGGAGGGTTTTTTCGTTGTAGAATGTTTTTGAGTGGTAAATTATGTTCTTCGTTGACAGAATGTTGGGAAAACTCGCGAAAAAACTCAGATTACTTGGTTTCGATACAGTTTATTCCTCACACATGTGTGAGGAAGAAATAATGCAACTTTGCAAAGAGACCGGAAGGATTTTGATAACTAAAGATAGAGAATTGCTCAGGAAAGCAGTGGAACAAGGTATAAGATGTCTCTACGTAGCTTCGGACGATTGGAGGCAACAACTAGTGGAATTGTCGAAGAAAATTGATTTGAAAAGTTCAAAGAGAATGAGCAGATGTAGCCTGTGCAACGTTGAACTCATCAATGCCAATGAAGAGGAGATCAAAAAGAAAGTACCATTTTACGTTCAACAAACGTGCAAAGATTTCTATCTTTGCCCTGCGTGTGGCAGAGTGTACTGGGCAGGTTCACATGTGGAGCACGCCGAGGAGACTTTCAGGAGGTTGGGACTCTGAGGTTCTTCGATCTTGTCATGGAATTTCTCGAAAAAGGTTATGAAAGTCACGCAATGAACAAGCTTGTCAATTTGCTGTGTGAAGAGGCGCAAGCAGAATCTTGCGATATGTTCCTCTTTGAAGAATATAAATCGCTGTTCAGACTGGTTGGATCCACTCACAACCAAGAAAAGGTGGGCCAACTGAAATTGAGCCGGGACGAGCTTGAAAAATTTGAAGGTAATTTCTTTCTCGAGCATGGTGCGAGGATCGTCGGCGCACTAGTTCTGAAACGACCACAAAAGCCTGAAATGATGCCGAGCATACTGAGTGAACTGGCAAAAACTCTTTGGGTGGCGGAAAGAATCGTTTCAATGCACGAGAAAGCCAGGAAATACGAACTGCTGGGAGAATTGACCGACGTGTTCTACAGTGCCAGTGAGCCGGACGGTTTACTCAAAGGCACCCTTTCTATAATGAAAAAAGCACTGAACGCAGAAGTAGTTCTGTATTTGCTTCGTACAGAGCAAGGTTACGTATTCAAAGATGCGGACGGTATGAGCAAAGATCAGTTGATCTACGATAAGTTACCTATGAATCACAACTTCATCGTGAAGGTAGAAAGGTCAACGGGCGGGATCATATTGACGAAGACGCAACTAGACTTTCTGGGGATCAAGGTGAAATCTGTCGTGGCGAGTGTGGCAAGATTAGAGGAAAACATTTTTGGCATTTTCGTTGCGATAAACAAGATTGCACCAAGTGGTTATCGCAGCAGATACAGTTTCGACGAGCTTGATTTGATGACTCTCGAAGATATGGTGAAGAGATTTTGTTTAGCGTACACTAGGATTGAGTATCAACAAGATCTTCGTGATCGCATTGAAAGGCTGATCATGCACACCAAGGAGTACGAGAAACTCATACAACAACAGCAAGAGTACCTCAGGAAGATGGATCTTGTTCACAGCTTGAGTAATGCCATGAGATCCAGCTACGATCTTGTGAATGTGTACAAGACGTTGCTGTTGGGTCTGACCTCGGGTAGAGGTTTTGCTTTCAATAGGGCTTTACTTCTGATAAGAGATAGGAAAACGGACACACTCGTCGGAAAGATGTGGATAGGACCGAAGGAAGATGAAGATATAGAAGCGATATGGAAGGAAGCGGAAAGACGTGCGGTCAGTTACGGTGATTTTTCCCAATATTTGCGTGAGGAAGCGCTCATGCTTGATTCGAGTGGAGGTTTAACCAAACTTATAGAAGGAAAGATGTTTCACTACAAAGATCATCCCATACTCGAGAGAGTGGTAGTACGCAGAAGACTGATTCAAGTGACTCCGTCGTTGATAGAAAGTTTTGGTTCGGCCGTGCGTGATCTTGTGAACCTGTTGGGTGTGGATGAATTCCTCGTGGTGCCGTTGGTTGGTCGTTGGGACACTATAGGTGTTCTGATCCTTGACAACAAGTTCACGAGAAGGTCTGTGAGCGATGTAGATATTGAAGTTCTAAAAATCGTCGCGGACAGTGCTGGACTTGCTATAGAGAACGTGATGAACTACGAGGAGCTGAGGAAAAAAACTGAAAGTCTCGAAAAGCAGAAGAACATGATAGATTATCTTCACAGATTCACGGAGAACATTCTTCAGAATCTCTCCACAGCCGTTGTGGTATTTGACAAAAATGGTCATATTCTTCAGTGTAACAGGATGTTTTCCCACATAGTGGGTTTACCGAGTGAAAGGCTCGTTGGAGAACATTACCTTGAGCTTGGACCAGTATTTCAAGATCTTTTTGGAATCGCAATGACTGTTCTTGAGAAACGTGAGGCAGTCAATCTTTCTGAATATCGCTTGGAAACTTCTCAAGGTGAGCTTTATCTCGATGTGAAATATTCCCCGCTTTGGGATCCGTCGGGCGGAAGTATCGTCGGTGTGATAGTCACTCTGGAGGATGTATCGCAGCGAGTGAAATTCGAACAGGAGCGAAAGGAGAGGGAAAAGCTCGCGTTACTCGGTGAAGTCGCAGCTCGTGTGGCACACGAACTTCGAAATCCTATAGCAGTGATCGGTGGGTTCATCAACAGGGCAAAAAAGAACCTTTCGAATCCGGAGACTGTGGAAAAGTATCTGAATGTCATATCCAAAGAAGTTGAGAACCTTGAAAGAATCGTGAACGAAATTTTAGAGTTCAGTAGGCCTTCAGTGGTTACGGAGTTCAAAGAGTTTGATATGAACGAGCTCATTGAAGAAGTCATCTACATCATGCAAGAGAAGGCGAGTAAGGCGAATGTTATAATAGAAACAAAGCTTTCGAACGTGCCAAAAATCATTGCAGATCGCTCAAAATTGAAGAGAGTTCTCATAAATCTTGTTCAAAATGCCATAGAGGCTTCACCTCCAGGCGGTAAAATCGTGGTGAAATGTTTCTCTGAAGCCGATAAGCTCGTTGCATCAGTCTTCAACACTGGTGAGCCTCTCTCGGATAAAGAGCTGAAAAAGATTTTCATACCATTCTACACGACCAAGACTCAGGGAACGGGTCTAGGCTTACCGATATGCAAAAAGATCATCGAAGATGAACACGGTGGGAGAATCTGGGCCGAGCCGAAAGCCAATGGTATGGAGTTTTCATTCGAAATACCTTTGAAAGGGGGAAAGGAGAATGCCAAAAGGTAGAATACTCATCGTGGATGATGAGGAAAATATAAGATTGCTCTTGAGCGAAGAACTCGCAGACGAGGGTTATGAGGTGGAAACTGCGGCAAATGGCGATGAATGCCTTGAAAAATTCGATAAAAAGAAGTTCGACCTCGTCGTTTTGGACATTGAAATGCCAGGAAAGAATGGTATCGAGGTTGCTGGCCAATTGAGAAAAGATCGACCGGGTTTGAAGATCGTACTCCTGACGGCTTATTCACATTACAAATATGACTTGGCTTCTTGGGCAGCCGATGCTTATGTAGTCAAATCGGCTGACTTGACGGAACTCAAGCACACAATTGAGGAACTGCTGAAGCTTTGAGGAGGTGCCGATTTTGGACTACAGAGAAACTCTAAACCTACCCAACACAGCCTTTCCGATGCGAGCCAACCTTGTTGAGAAAGAACCGAACATACTGGAGAAGTGGAAAAAGATCGACATTTATAGATACATTTTGAAAACACGTGAGAACCGCCCTACGTTCATCCTGCACGACGGTCCTCCCTATGCCAACGGTGCCATACACATAGGAACAGCCATGAACAAGATTTTGAAGGACATGGTCATTCGATACAAAACGCTACGCGGTTTTCGTACCCCATATGTACCTGGTTGGGATACACATGGCTTACCGATAGAACATCGCGTGACTAGCATGTTGAAAGAGAAAGCAGAGAGAATGTCACCCCAAGAGATCAGAAGCGAATGTGAGAAATTTGCAAGAGAGCAGATAGAAATTCAGAAGCGCCAATTTCAAAGACTTGGTGTCATAGGTGACTGGAATAATTATTATGCAACATTGGATCCAGAATACGAGTATAGGGTGTACACAGTTTTCGAAAAATTCGTCGAAGAAGGATACGTCTACAGAGAAAAGAAGCCTGTTTTGTGGTGTTTAACGTGCGGGACTGCTCTGGCTCAGGCTGAGATAGAATATCACGACCATGTTTCTCCATCTATCTATGTGAAGTTCAAAATGAAGGATTCGGATGATTACATCGTTATTTGGACAACCACACCTTGGACACTTCCAGGCAACACGGGTGTGGCTGTACATCCAGAGGAAAAATATGTGAAGTTGAAAGTCAACGCTGAGGTTTGGATAGTCGCCGAAAGGTTGTTAGAACAGTTTGTGAAGCAATTAGGTTTGAGAGAATACGAGGTGATCGACAGATTCAGTGGTCGTTCACTTGAAGGTAGGATCGTTCTCAATCCTCTGTTCGAGAGGAAATCAAAGGTCATTCTAGCAGACTTCGTCGATATGGAGACGGGTACAGGTTGTGTCCACATCGCACCGGGTCATGGTGAGGAAGATTACGATTATGGTTATAAACTGTACGGACTCGACGTGCTTTCACCCGTTGATGAGAAAGGTCGCTTCACAGAAGAGGCTGGAAAGTACAAAGGATTGAATGTCTTTGAAGCGAACAAATTGATCATAGAAGATCTCAAGAATATTGGAGCTTTGTTGCATGCCTCAACAACGATTCACTCTTATCCGCACTGTTGGAGATGTAAAAACCCTGTGATTTTCAGAGCAACGGAGCAGTGGTTCATTTCTATAGATAAAAACGATCTGAGAAAGAGACTTTTAGAGCAAATAGAAAAGGTCACATGGATTCCCGAATGGGGTAAGAACAGGATCGCAGCGATGATCGAAGAAAGGCCAGATTGGTGTATTTCCAGACAAAGAGTTTGGGGTATCCCGATTCCCGCTTTCAAATGCAAATCCTGTGGTTATGTTAATTTGGATGTGAAGCTGATAAGGCATTTCGCGCAGATTGTGAGACGAAGGGGTACGAACGCCTGGTTCGAGTTGAACGAACGTGAGCTCTTGCCAGCTGGCTACACTTGCAAAAGTTGTGGTTCGAATCTTTTCGAGAAGACCAACGACACATTGGATGTTTGGATAGATTCTGGAGCCTCGTTTGAAGCGGTGCTGAACGCTAGACCCGAGCTCGCCTTTCCTGCAGATATGTACCTTGAAGGAAGCGATCAGCACAGAGGTTGGTTCAATTCGTCGTTGGTATTGTCGGTTGTTAAGCATGATCAGCCTCCGTATAGAACAGTTCTGACGCATGGGTTCATTAAAGATGAAGAAGGAAAGAAAATGAGCAAGTCCCTCGGTAATGTTGTTGATCCACTCGAAGTTTGCTCGAAGTATGGTGCTGACGTGCTGAGGTTGTGGCTCGCGAGTAGCGATTATTTCAACGACATAAGGATCAGTTACAACATTCTTATGCAACAAGTAGAAGTTTATAAGAAGATCAGAAACACGATCAGATATCTCCTGGGTAATTTGTACGATTTTTCGCCAAGGGATGTGGTACCTTACGAAAAACTCTTGCCAATCGATAAATGGGCTCTTGGAAGGTTGCAGCAAGTGATCAAGACAGTCACAGATGGCTATGAGAGTTATGAGATCTCCAGAGTTTACAACACACTTGTGAAGTATTGTTCTGTTGAACTGAGTGCGGTTTATCTGGACATAGTGAAAGACAGGTTGTACGTGGAAGGTAAGAATTCTTTGAAGAGGAGATCCGCCCAGACCGTTCTTAGGGAGATACTCAAGTCCTTGTTGGTGATGCTCTCACCGATCCTCACCTTCACTTGCGAAGAAGCTTATTCATATTTGTGTGAAGAAGATAGAAGATTCGAAACTATTCATGCTGAAGACTGGCCACAATACAAAGAAGAATGGGTGGACCATGAACTCATGAAAGATTTTGAGAATCTGTTCGAAGTGAGGAACACAGCATTGAAGTCTCTCGAGGAAGCCAGACAAGCTGACATGATAGGTCATTCTCTGGATGCGAAACTCATACTGAGAGCTGGGGATGAAAAACTGTTGGAACTTCTTTACAAGTATAGAGAGATCCTGGAGGAATTCTTCATAGTTTCGCAGGTTGAGATTGAAAAAGTTGGAGAAAAACTTCAAGCGATCGTCAAGAAAGCAGATGGAGAAAAGTGTGAAAGATGTTGGAAGTATCACCCACTCACGAATAACGATGGTCGTTTCCCCGGAATCTGTCCAAGGTGTGTGACTGTGCTCGAGGGTGAGGGATAATGATCGATATCTACAGCCTCATTTCGGAGGCGTTCTCGAAAGGTGCCTCCGATGTCCATTTGTCGGTCGGGGTTCCTCCTATATACAGAATCGATGGGCTTTTGGAAGTTCAGAAGCATCACGGCGTTGTGAGTGCTAAAGATTTAGTTGATGCAGTTCAAAAACTGTTTGAAAAGCTTGGCATGACGAGGAACGATGACAAAAAGGAGATAGATTTTGCTTTCAGTGTCGAAGACAAAATAAGGGTCAGAGGCAATCTCTATCATGAGAGAAGGAATCCAGCCCTAGCACTCAGGTTGATCACGAGTAGGATCAGGACTTTCAGCGAGTTGGGATTACCTGAGATACTAAAAGAATTCGTACAGAAGGATTCTGGCTTGATCTTGGTTGCTGGTCCCACCGGAAGTGGTAAATCGACCACGTTGGCAGCCATGATAGATCACATCAACGAGAACTTTCCATACCACATAATCACGATCGAAGATCCCATCGAATACATTTTCACCAACAAAAAATCTGTTATCCATCAGAGGGAACTCGGTCAGGACACAAACAGTTTTTACGACGGATTGAAATATGCTTTGAGACAAGATCCAGACGTCATACTCGTTGGTGAAATGAGGGACCTTGAGACTATGGCACTGGCACTCACGGCGGCCGAGACGGGACATTTAGTTTTGAGCACTATACACACCAACAGTGCGGCGAGTGCTCCTGAGAGAGTTATAGACGTTTTTCCAGCACACCAGCAGAAACAAATAGCACTTCAACTTGCCAATACACTCGTTGCTGTGATATACCAGCGTTTGTTGAAAAAATCTTCAGGAAAAGGTGTCGTACCGATTTTAGAGATTCTCGTCGGAACAACGGCTGTAAAGAATCTCATACGGGAGAACAAACTTCACCAGATCGAATCGATCATGCAAGCGAGTGCAAAACAGGGTATGATACTCTTCGATGACGCGCTTTTGAAGGCCTATTTCGCTGGACTGATAGACAAATCGCAAATTTACGAGTACTGTCGTAACCCTGACGATGTGAGGAGAAAGATAGGATGAAAGAACTCGTTCGATCCCTCGTGGAAAAAGCAAAAGATAGATTGCAAAAATTACAACACAAACTCGCTGAGCCAAGCATAGATGTTGAAGAGATGAAAAAACTCTCTATAGAATATTCTAAGCTCGAGGAAATAGTACAACTCTATGAAGAGTTAGAAGAAATCGAAAAAGAAATCGAATTCTGGCAAGAGATAATGCTCGAAGATAGCTCTGCAGAGAGAGAACTCATCAGGGTGAAACATGAGCACGAGCAGAAATTATCCCAGTTGATCTCTTTGCTTCTTCCAAGTAAAGACTACGATAGCATCATTATGGAGATAAGAGCTGGCACAGGAGGAGAAGAAGCCGCATTGTTCGCTGCAGATTTGTACAGGATGTACGCACGGTATGCTGAACGAAAGGGTTGGGAGGTAGAACTTGCGGACTTCCATGACACGGGTTTGGGAGGTTTCAAAGAAGTAGTTTTGTTCATACGCGGAAAGTCTGTCTACAAGCAATTGAAGTGGGAAAGTGGTGTACACAGAGTACAGAGAATCCCAGTGACAGAATCTTCTGGAAGGATACACACGTCCACCGCTACGGTGGCGATTCTCCCAGAAGTGACATCGATCGATGTACAGATCGATCCAAAAGACTTGGAGATAGACACCTTCAAAGCTTCTGGGCACGGTGGTCAGTACGTGAACAAGACAGAATCTGCCGTGAGAGTTGTGCACATTCCTACAGGTATAACGGTGAGTTGCCAAAGTGAAAGATCTCAACATCAAAACAGAGAAAAAGCCCTCGCTATACTCAGAGCCAAACTCTTCCAGCTGAAACAGGAACAAATTCTAGAAGAGTTGTCCCAGCAGAGAAGGAGTCAGATAAAAACTGGAGAGAGAAGTGAAAAAATCAGGACTTACAACTTTCCACAGAACCGTGTTACTGACCACAGGATCGATTACACTAGCTACAGGTTGAAAGAAATACTCAACGGTGATTTGGACGAGATAATCTCAAAACTGCTGGAGTTCGAACTCATTGAGAACGCAAAGAGAATACTAAGTTGACGCCTTACGACCCTCACCGTAAACTTTCTTTGCCAGCGTCCTGTAGATCATGTCGGTGAGAGAGGCTAGTTCATTCCTCGTAGCTTGCCTTGAATATTCGAATAGGACCATGTTCGTAAACCATTGTTCACCCAAGGTCCTTTTGAAAAGATTCGACTTCGGTATCGATTCGTACATTTTTCTGAAAACATCGTAGAATATCGTGGCAGTAAAATCCGCACACGCGTTCCACAGTTTGTCGGAATTTCTGTTGATGGAAGAAGTTGAAATGAGAGAAGTATTCTGAACCAATCACATCACCACCAAATCAGCTAGTAGAACACCAGCTTTATGCATTGACTGCAGTATCGCTATGATATCTTGCGGTGTGGCCCCAAGGCTCTTCAGTGCTGAGACTAACGCTCCAATCGTAGCCTCCGTTCCTTGTTCGGATAGTTTTCCGTTCCTTATTGTCACATTGAAAACCCCATAAGAGAGTGTGAAATCTAGGATTTTAACGTTGCCGCCAAAGACAACCGTACCTGTTTTCTCATTCACTACAACCCTCGCAGGTTGATCCACTGAAACTTCTATTTCCTCGACGAGGGCTAAAAAGGATATCACATCGTCTTCGAAGGCAGAAGGAATATCTATCTTCACTGTGGAAGCATCTATAGCCTTGGCCAATTTTCTATCGAAGGTGGTATTTATGGCTTGTGCGACTCTTGCGGCTGTGGTGAAGTCAGGACGTTTGAGCAGGAGTGTGACTGCCTTAGATTGAGTGAATTCGAAGGGTATTTCCTTTTCTACTATCGCTCCAGAAGGGATAAAACCAACTACCTTGTATTTGGATTGTAGATTCGCTGAGACTTTTACATCCACCCCGCCGGTACTCACGCTACCCTGTGCAACTGCATAGACATTTCCATCCGCACCGAAGAGAGGCGTTTGTACTAAGATACCTCCCTCTAAAGATTTTGCATCCGCTATTGAAGCGACGACAACATCTAGTCTCATACCTTCTTTAAAAAATGGAGGGATATCTGCGATCACCATCACCATAGCACTGTTTCTTGTTCTGAGGTCATCAACGTTCATCGTTATACCGAGCGTTTTAGCTATGTTGCTGAGCAAGTTGGAGTTTATCTTACCGGAATCCCCTGTACCGTTGAGACCCACAACTATGCCCAAGCCGAACAGTTGATTGTCCCTCGCTCCTCTGAAAGTGGCGATATCTTTGATTCTGGTTGAACCAAAAACCAAGCTTGTCAAAGTCAGCAAAAAGATGAACACTTTTCTCACTCACACCACCTCACAGCAGGAACCTTGCGATGGCCGACAGAAAGACATCTAGCCAAGATTGTTCGTTGGGTTTCTGCCTGAAGACCAATTGCCCGTTCACCCATATCTGACAGTTGGCTATCTTTGATGAATCGACCGTATTGTTCGAGGCTATATCATCTGGTCTCACCGTTCCCCTGATGATCACTTCATTGAGCTGGTTACCCACCTTGAGCTGACGACTCCCTTCGATGACTAAATTTCCATTCTCGATGGCAACCACAACAGCAGACATAGTCATGACGACATTCGTGCTCGCTTTGGCGCTCCTATCAGTTGCCGTGTTGTTGTTTATGGGTATGAATTTGGACAGATCGAAATTAGTGATGTTCTTAACACTTCCCATGAACAGGTTCATCAAGGCTTTCTCTAAAGATTCATAACTGCTAGAAGTACTGAATTGGGGATTTTCTCGAACCACAATGGTGACTATATCGCCCACCCTGCTCGCCTTCCTATCTGAAATGATGTACTTGAACTGGTTGTTGTTGGAGTTGTTCCACAGCGATGTACCAAGGCAAATTGTGGTGAGTAGGATCATCAAAAATGATATCTTTGATATCTTTCTCATACTTTCAACCTCCAACGACGACCGTTAAATCTTCCTGAAGCAAACCGTTTATCATCACACCGCTCGAAACATTTCTGACAGAAATCTTTTCACCAATGTAAGCATCGTGCATAGCCCGCACCTGAGTCGTTACAAACACTGATCCAATTTGTACCTTCGCTGTGAGTAGTTGACCAGCTCTAACATCGGGAGGTTTCACTAGATATCTCGCATCTATGGGTTCACCCTGTCTGAACATCTTTCGAGCGATTTTTCCGATCACCTCTTCCTGTTTTGTGCAATACTCGACCTTCAAACTTAAAAGATTGACCTTTCCCAACGTCACATCCTTCTCACTGAACGTTTCTCCGGATCTTATGGTTCTGCTAGCGAGCAAGACATTTGAAAAGATGGCTAGTTCACATTGAGCGCGCAGATAACCACAGAAAGTTCTCTCACGAAAGGTTTTGAAGAGGAAACTGAACATGCTACCAAAACGCGCGTGGGAGATCAACTGGACTTCATCGAATGAACTTGGGGTGCTCCTGATTTCGAAAGAGACAATCGTCACATTTGGTCCAAAATTTTCTCTAGCGAACTTTTCTATCGCTTCAAAAACGACTTCATTCGCAAACAAAAAGAATGAAAAGCTGAATAGAATCAACACCACAAGGTTCTTCATGGGCTTCACCGATTTATTATTTCTATGTCAGCGTATGGCAATCCTTGAATACTTTTGAAGCATTCAAGTGGTTATAGAGAAGCAGCTCAGATTGAATCGATAGGTTCACATTTTTGAGGAGATCAAATGAGCTTTATTGGCAGTGATTTGGAACAAAGCGTAAAATTGAATCGCAACACTTATGATGGTAAAAAAGTTTAATTTGATGGTTTGAAAGCTATCGCAAAACTTGGGTTATTCTTTGATGATCGTTCCACAAAGAGTGGTTTTTTGTTACAAACATAACTCAAACTTGACTTCAAGGTTCCTCAGCTTGATTCCCTCACGATCAGTTCGACATCCAGCACGAGATGTTTGGTCTTTTTTCTTCTATTTCTCATCTTCTCAAGCAACATCTTGAAACCATTGAAACCCAAGCCAAACCTATCAATTCTAACAGTTGTGAGTGCCGGACAGTAGTAAGAAGCAAACGTCACATCATCGTATCCAACAACTGATACATCTTCAGGTACTCTCTTACCTAAGTCTCTGAGTGCTCTGATCGCCCCAAAAGCGAACATATCATTATAGCAGAAAACCGCATCGAAGTCTAAACCTTTATCGAATGCCTGCTTTATACCTTGATAACCACCTTCCATGTTGGGCCCATGTGTGATTACTATATAATCCTCGGGCAGAATTATACCAGCCTCGCGTAAAGCTTTCCGGTAACCTTCACATCTCATTTGAGCAGCAGAGTTCTTTGGAGCAGAGTTTATTAGTAAGATCTTCTTTCTACCTTTTTCTATAAGATGCTTTGTTGCAATATAACCCCCTTTTATTTCATCGCTGTGTATCTCATCTAAGTTCAAACCTTCCAAATGTCTTCCAACGATAACAATCGGAAAATTCATTTCTGAAAGTTTTCTTAGATCTTTTGTTCCATCTCCTGTTGGTGTGATCAGAATACCTTCAACTCTATGTTCCATGAGCGTATAGATCGCTTCTTTTTGCTTTTCTAGATTCGTTTGAGTGTTCATAAGAATTAAGCGATAGCCATATTTTCGTGCAGCAGCTTCTATGCCTTCCAACACCTCAGCGAAAAAAAGGTTTGTTGTATCCTCAAGTACAACACCTACGATCTTGGTTTTACTGTTTCTCAAAGCCGAAGCCGTCACATTTTTGATGTAACCCAATTCCTTCGCGGCTTTCAACACGCGTTCTCTGGTTTCTTTGCTTATGTCTGGTTTGTTGTTCAAGACTTTTGATACGGTATTAACAGATACCATCGCGCGCTCAGCGATATCTCTCATGGTCACATACTTTTTCATTGTTCATCACCTTATGGGTATTTTACAGTATAGATGCTATTAACGCTTCGGCCAAATCACATTCTTTTAAAGTTGTGAAGACCTCCCCACTTTCTTTTTTTGAATAGACAAGTGACCCAAACAAATACCCCCAGCCGAGCACTTTAGTTATAATGGAGCTTTCAAAATCAAAACTGTTATTCTTTGCTATCAAAACATATGGTGTGGTTAATTCTCCTAAACCCCACAATAGAGCTGCTAAATTGCGATTCCTTTTTACATTGAAAAGTGTCAGAGCACTTATCCAATCTCCATTGAAATCAAGAAATTCTTTGATTTTAGTACTTTCATGTATGCAAGTGAATTCCTCGTGTACAAATTCCTCATTGTTAACCCACACAATTGGTATGTCGGGTTGCATTGGAGTAAGAACACAGACGGGGTAAAAATTTCTATTCAACATCTCACCATTTTGGAATATTTCAATTAGTAAGTTCTGTGTGGTTTTTTCTAAAACAGTCGAGATCTCACCGATCTCTTTCACGCAGAATGGTTCAACATTTATTTCGGTTTCATAGAGCTTTCTAGTTTCCGTACGCAGAACCAAATTTGCTGTAAGTTTCCTTATAGAACCGTTTGCAATGAAGATTTTCGCTTTATATTCTTCGCCCTCCAAGAGCAAAGACCTATGATTAAGTAAAATTGGAATAATTTCGTGGTTTAAGAATCTCAAGTATGGATAGAACCACTTAGGCATCCTGTTGTAATCAAGTAATCCATTCGCTTCCCATGCTATGTCTGAAAGTTCAGTTATGACATAACCGGTTATATTTCGTTCTAACCTGATATGTTCTATCTGGAATTTCAATCCAAGCAGTTGATGTAATTGTGCTTGATAAGTGAAATCATCTAGATTGTAGATTTTTGACAACTTCTCAATAGCTGAACTAGGTGAAGAATCTTCAAATTTCGTTCCCATAACGAGGATCGGAAAATTCATCCACTTTCCTGTCCAAGTTTTAGGATCTGAGGTACCCCACACGCCGAACTCTGAAACCAGTTTTGGCAGCTTCTTATTCGGTGTTTCGAAGAATGTTTTATAATCACCATTTGCGAAATCTTTTATTCTTCTTTTCCAAGTTTCGTTATGATAAGGGAAAGAATTGTAGAAGTGGTAATCATCAATATCGGAAACGACGTGATAATTCCAAGGACAGGCTGAATTGTCAACATAGATGCGTGTGGGATCAAGTTGCTTGGCCTTTTCATACATTTTTTTGACCCATTCACGATCTTCTTGTGGTGAGTTTTCAGTTAAATCGAGTCCCCAACTTTCATTGATCAAACTGAGCATGATGAAAGATGGATGGTTTGAAAATCTTTTCAAGGTATTTTCCAAAAGTTTTTCAAGATAAGCTTTCCCCAAACTATCCAGTTTTCTTGCGTAGGGTAAATCAATCCAAACCATAATGCCAAGTTCATCAGCCAAATCGAGATAGATCTCATTCGGTATCTTGACATGACATCTAAGCAAATTAAGTCCCATTTCCTTGATTTTGAGAAATTCCGAAAGAACTCTCTCTCTGCTTGGAAGGATATAGTGTGTATCCGAGTAGAAATTTTGATCTAGTGCTCCAAATAGATAAATAGGTTCACCGTTGAGCAAAACCTTGTCACCAACCGTTTCTATATATCTCAAGCCGAATTTCGTTTGAAAAACATCTTGACCATCTTCGAGTGAACGAATGAGTAACGTATACAACTTTGGCGATTGCAAGTTCCACGGCTCTGGGTTTGGAATAGTTAAAAACAGATGGTTTTCCTTTGTTTCTCCTTTCAGGATCTCCTTTCCATTTGGATCGATCAAAGTGTAGCTGAGAGCATGATTTTTCCTGTCCGAGAAGGCAACTTTACATTCAACAGTTTTGAGATCTTTCTTGGGAAAAACTTGAACATGGTCTATGTGAACTTCTTCGACGATCCATAGTTCAACATCCTGAAGGATACCTGTAGCATTACCGTACCAGTCTTGTTTACCTGCAATCAGATTGGGGTTTGAACAAACGTCGAGATCTTTTACAATCAATCTTAAAAGATCGGTTCCGTCAAACCTGAGTTGGTCAGTTACATCGATCTTGAACGAATCATATCCACCTTCATGCTCAGTAACTCGCTTGTTGTTGATATAAATCGTTGCAGAGTGATCGATTCCATGAAAAACAAGAAAAATCCTCTTTCCCTGGAAGCCTCTAAGGTCGAGTTCTCTTTCGTAAATACCTGTCAAAGATATGGGGTTCGGGTAACTTTGAGTGCTTAATTCGATTTGATGCGGTAGATGCACCTTTCTCCATCTTTTTTCATCGATAGAAAAGTTCCAATTTTCGTTGATTTTCAATCTCATTCACCATCACCTCTCATCTTAAGCTGAGTATCACGCCTCGTGTGATGTATCTCTGCATAAAAAGGTATATAACGATCACTGGGAGAGAAGCGATCACGTTGGCTGCCATTATAGGACCATATCGTATATTTACATCAGAACCCGCTAAAGCCACTAGGCCAACAGGCAAAGTGTACATCTTTTCCGAAGTCATTATAATCAAAGGCCAGAAGAAGTCGTTCCAAATCCAGGTAAAATGGAGTACCGCTACTGTCACAATAGCAGGAATAGACATAGGTAAGATTACCTTCAGCATTATATCCAGCTCTCCAGCTCCATCTAAGCGTGCTGCTTCTTCATAGTCTAGTGGGATCGCCTTCATGAACTGGGAGAGTATAAAAACGGCCATCGATGAAGGTAATGCTGGGATTATGATACCAAATAAATTGTTGACTAGCCCCATTTTCCTAACAATTAAGTAGAGAGGTATCGCAATTGCTTGGTTGGGTATCATGAAACCTGTTAAAGATAGGATATACAACAGTTTCCTCCCTGGGAATTCCATTCGACTCAGTGCGTAAGCCGCAGGAATACAGACAAACAAAATGCCTAGAGTGGCTCCACTGGCGGACAATAAACTGTTTCTGAACCATGCACCGATTTTTGCTCTTTGTAGAACTATTTTGTAATTGTCTATAAACCAGATGCTGGGGATCCATTTTCCAGCGAGTATGTCCTTTTCAGTTTGAAAGGAAGCGAAGGTCATCCAGATCAATGGTACCAAGTATAGAAATCCGATTAGTACTGCGAAGATCGTCAAAACCCACCTTTTTAAAGTCATATTAAATCAACTCCTCTTTACCTGAAGCGATCATGAGACGAAGCTGCATGTATGCAAACACAAGCATAACCAAGAACAACACGAAAGCCATGGCTTGGGCATAACCCATTCTAAAGTATCGAAATCCTTGCTCATATATGTACTGCATCAAAGTTCTCGTTCTTCCTGCTGGTCCTCCGCCGGTCATAATGAAAACCTGTCCGAATATCTGTAGCGAGGCTATTATTTGTGTAACAATAACCAGGACGTGCACTCGTTTGAGTAAGGGAAAGGTAATGTAAAGCATTTTTTGAAGGCCGCTTGCCCCATCTAGATTCGCTGCTTCATAATAAGAAGTAGGTATCTGTTGAAGACCTGCAAGGTACAGCACTATGCAAAATCCTATGGTCCACCAAACAGTTGTTATAGAGACTGCCGGGGCAGCCCAAGTAGGATCGGCAAGCCAGTTTATGGGCTTTAAACCAAACAACTTCATTACTCTACCAATGAGCCCGAAATATGGGTTGTACATCATGCCCCAAGTCAAGCAGACAACGGAGATGGTTAGTGTGTAGGGTAGATAGAACGCGCTTCGGAGAAATCCTTTGAAACGCACTTTCGAGTTTATGAGGATAGCTATCAGAAAAGAAAGCGTAAAGATTGGTGGAACGATTAATATGACGAAATAAACTGTATGCCATAGAGAAGACCAGAAAACTTTATCAGAGAACATTCTTGTGAAATTTCCTAAGGCGATATATCTTGGTGTTCCGAATACATCCCACCTGTAGAAAACCATCCTCACTGAGTTTACAAAAGGAATCAACTTGAAAACCATTAAAAGGACTCCGAAGGGTATGAACAAGAGGTAGGCTAATAAAGCATGCCTTTTTCTTCTAAACCTTATCATTGATGGTCACCTCGCATAACGATCTTAAATAATGGAGGGGGAATGTTTCCCCCCTCCACATCTTCAGGATTTGCTTAGGTCAGGACACTCTCAGTCAATCACTTGTCTTACGAAATCAATGAGTTCTTTTGCGGCCGCATCCGGTGATTTCTGGCCAAGAATTACAGCTTCACCAATTTCCCACATTTTCTGCCTAATCTCCACCCAGCCACGAACACTCGGAGCTGGGACTAAAAATTCAGCTACCTGTGCGTAGTCTTTCCTCATTGGCAAACTCAAGAAAGCTTCAGATTTCAGAACACCTTTAAGAACAGGTAAATGTCCAGCTTTTGCCCACTCAGCAGTGCTTTTTGCAAACCATTCAATGAACTTCACCGAAGCTGCTATCTTTGTTGGGTCTTCCTTAGGTTTCTTTGGTATCACCCATGTGTGGCTGTCTGCCCATGTGAATGGTTTACTACCAGGTATTGCGGGTATACTCGTCACACCAAACTCAAAATCTTTGAGGGTAGGATAAACTGCCATTACCCAAACACCATTCAGATGGAATGGAGATTGATTGTTCTGAAAGAGCGATTCGGCCGTATCATAGGTCATAGTTTTCATGATCCCACTCTTGTAGAGATTACTTATAAACTCGTAAGTTTTTTTGACTTTGTCAAAATCTAACTTTAAACTTTTTGTTTTGGCATCATAAATTTGTCCACCAAGTTGTGTGTAATAAGCGATGAAAAGCCTTTCCCCCATCATTGCACCTATCTCGCTAGTGATTCCCACTTCAAGTCCAAGTTTCTCTTTGGCTTGTTTTGCATAATTCAACAGTTCATCCCAAGTTTTAGGAACGAGGACCTCACCTTTCGCATTAACCAAACCAGCTTGTCTCAGCAACTTCTTGTTGTAATAAAGTACCAAAGGATGTGTGTCAAACGGTATCGCGTAAAGTTTGCCGTCAAAGCGGGCTTTTTCAACTATTTCTGGTATGTAATCTTCTAGAACACTTTTGGATACATACTTATCGAGTGCCACCAAAGCGTCCCTTGAAGCGAAATCTGGGAGTACAGCTAGATGCATTACAGAAACGTCGGGTGGATCTCCTGCCGAGATCGCAGTAATCAACTTGTTGTAAAGTTGGCCCCATTCTACAATTTGCTCAACGACTTCGATATCTGGATTCTCCGCATTGAACTTTTTGATGAGCTCAGTGACGAGAAATCCCTCTCCTCCTCCGAAGAACGTCCAAACAGTTATCGTTGTTTTTGCTGTGACTAAGGTAAAGAAAGTAAGCAGAACTGTGACGATGAGCAACCTTCTCATACGAACACCTCCTCCAAATGAGATCATCTATTATAACGATAACATTAACGTTCACCTAAAAACAAGGAAAGAAAAACCTCGAAAAAGCAGGCTAAATAGAGAAAGGATAAATATTTATTGCAAATTTGACAAATTCACACCAAAATGGCGACATACGGTCACTAAAATGAGAAATTTGGGAAAAACCCAATAGGTTCAATTGTTCGTTGAGCTTTTCTCAATCCTTCGTTCGAGAAGCTTTACAAGTTCGAACAACGGTATGATCATCACAGCTGCAAGAACGCTTACCAAGAGTTGATGTCCTGCTAGCGTGGCTGTTCCAAACACATTTTGAAGGCCAGGAACGTATATCACAGCTAAAAGTAGTGCGAACGAAACAACACAAGCCAAGACCAAACGCGGATTGTTTTTCACGCCTACTTTGATCAGTGAGTGCCTCAGAGACTTCGAATTGAGAGCGTGGAACAGCTGACCAGTGCACAACGTGAAGAACACCATGGTCCTTAAAAGCCTTATTTCATCGTGTTCCATAAGTGCCCAACCGTAAACAAAGAGCGTCAAAACGGAGAGTAGCAATCCACCGATGAATATCTTTCTCAAAACCTCTCTGCTCATGATTCCTTCTTTCGGGTCTCTTGGGGGCCTTCTCATGACATCGGGTTCCGCTGGTTCAACACCTAGTGCGAGCGCAGGAAGACCGTCCGTGACCAAGTTCATCCATAGGATCTGGACAGGTATCAGAGGCAATGGCAAACGGAGTAAGATAGATATGAATATAGTTGCGACCTCGCTGATGTTGCAAGAAAGCAGATAATAGACGACTTTTCTTATGTTATCAAAGATCTTTCTTCCTTCTTCTATTGCAGCGACAATGCTGGCAAAGTTATCGTCAGTGAGGACCATATCGGAAGCATCCTTTGAAACGTCTGTTCCTGTTATACCCATGGCAACACCTATGTCTGCTCTCTTCAAAGCGGGAGCATCGTTCACACCATCTCCTGTCATGGCAACGATCTTACCTCTCTTTTTCAACGCTTCGACGATCTTCAGCTTGTCGCTCGGAGAAACCCTCGCGTAAACTTTTACATCTTCAACCACTTTCGCGAGTTCATCAGCATCCATTTCAATAAGCTCAACACCTGTCAGCACTTTTCCTTCCGAATCGAGTATTCCTATTTCTCTCGCTATAGTTTGGGCTGTGGCTCTGTGGTCGCCAGTGATCATGATGACCTTTATTCCCGCAGTTTTGCACTTTTCGAGAGCTTCTTTCACCTCAGGTCTCGGAGGATCTATCATGCCGATGAGACCGAGGAAGATCAGGTCTTGTTCGAGTTCTTTGTACTCGTTTTCCTCAACATTTTTGTAAGCTACCGCAAGAACGCGCAAGCCATCTTGAGCCATGCGTTGGTTTGCTTGAAGAATCTCTATTTTATCCTTCTCCGTCAAATCGTTTATCTCTCCAGAAATCGATACATACTTTGTGCATCTGGCAACAACGATGTCTGGAGCACCTTTTGTGTAAGAGACGAAAGAAGCATTTCTCTTGTGAACCGTTGTCATCATCTTTCTATCGGAATCGAATGGTATCTCGTACACTCTGGGCATCTCTTTTTCAAGTTCTTCTTTCTTCAATCCGAAATCCCATGCTGCAGCGGCTAGGGCGATTTCCGTTGGATCACCTGAAGTGACTTTAGTGTTGCCTTTAAAAGCTATGAAAGCATCGTTACAAAGAGTAGCCGAGATCAGAGCTTCTTTCAAAGCGTTTGGAATTTGGTCAGACGGTTCGTGCTGTAGCCATTGATTTGGATGCAAGTAATATTTCACCACCGTCATCTCGTTCTTGGTGAGTGTACCAGTTTTGTCAGAGCAAATCACGTTCACTGAGCCAAGCGCTTCCACTGCTTGCAATCTTCGTATGATCGCATGCCTCTTCACCATGTTGTACGTACCGAGCGCCAGCACGATTGTCACCACGGCAGGTAGGCCTTCGGGCACAGCAGCCACAGCCAAGCTCACCGATGTGAGAAACATTTCTAAGATCGGATTTCCTTCGATGATGCCAACGATGAAAACGATTGCACAAATGGCGAGTATGATCAAACCTATTTGTTTACCAAGCTTCTCCAAATTCTTCTGTAGTGGTGTTTGCTCTTCTTCAAGTTCTGTCAGCATCTTTGCGATCTTTCCTATCTCGGTTTCGTTACCTGTAGCGGTCACCACGGCCTTGCCACGTCCTCTGCTCACTATGGTGCCCGAATAAACCATGTTCGTTCTATCACCTATGGGTAGGTTCGGTTCATCTATAGGTTCAATCGATTTTTCAACAGGTTGAGATTCACCTGTGAGTGCTGCTTCACTCACGGAAAGGTTGACCGATTCTATTAACCTGCCATCGGCAGGAACATAGTTGCCTGCCTCGAGAATGACAACATCGCCTGGTACAATTTCTCGAGATGGTACAGTTTGAACAACTCCATCTCTCAAAACACGCGCAACTGGAGCAGCCATTTTTTTGAGAAGTTGAAGGGATTTTTCGGCTTTGGATTCTTGTATTGTGCTCAATGTAGCGTTCAGGAGAACTATGATCATGATGAGTATCGCGTCTACAGCTTCTCCAACGATGATAGATATACCAGCGGCGGCGAGCAGGATGATGATGAGAAAGTCTGTAAACTGTGAGAGAAACATTTGAAGGATTGTGCGTTTTTTCTTCTCTGCCAACTCGTTCGGCCCATACTGTTCAAGTCTTCTTTTTGCTTCTTCGCTTGAGAGACCTTTTTGCGGATCGACACCCAATTCTTGACACACTTGCCATGAACTTAATCTGTAGAATTCTTTCAACTTTCCATCACCCCACAGCTCTTCTCTTAAAATAAAGTTTATCTCTCATGAGTTGCAAAAATTTTGCAATAAGCTATCCAACAGCCGAAAAGTATTTGTGAAGGAATACAAAGCTATCCTCACCGGTTTCGCTGAGAAATTTGTAAACACTATATTCGATGTTAAAGGCAAATTGGGGGAATTCAGACAGTGTTTTTCCTAGGCTTATTTAACCATCTCCATCATTTTTGAGGATCAACGAACACCGACAAGTAAAATGTCTTGTCTGTTGCATACACATTGTTGAGATTTTCGATCAATTTGAACAGAGAACTCAAAGCATCGGTGTAAGCTTCTTTTGCGAGCTCAGCCGGTATGTCGCCGACGAAATATTCCCATAGGAAAGCGGCAGCTGAACCTGGTGTTCTGCAAACTCTATATGCTAGGTCTTCACCGAAGAACCACGAATACACCTCAACACCAGCTGACCAAGTAATTTGTCCTGCTAGTACATGTGGAAAGAATACCGCCACTATGGATATTCCTGTGTCCAATACGTCCGCAGCCATTTTCTCACCGTAAGCTTGCTTCATGATGGGATCATCAACGGTGATGAACTTGTAAGAATCGTAACCGAATTCTACCACTCCAACCGCTATGGCAATACCAACTTGTGCTTTTTTGGATGAGAGTACCGCCAGTTTGGTAGCTTTACCAGAGTAACCAAAAACATCCTTCGCGATGTTGACCAACTCGGGGGTAGTACTCACCGCAGTTGAGATCGTTTTGAGTGCAAAATAACTCGCCTGGATGTAATCTCCCTGTTTGAATGCGACCCAAGCTTGATTGCCATCGGTGATCATCGATGCGATACCAGTAGCAACTTCTAGGGAAGATTTCGCAACGCCAAATTTTTTGGATCTCGCCCAATGATCGTTCGGTAGTTTCTCAAGATCATCTACACGCTTGATTGACTTTACTGAGGTTTCAGTGAAGCTACAAACTTTCTTGCCAAGTTCGAGGCTTTTTAATGTGTATCTGGTCACATTTTGAACGAGATCGATCACTGTATATCGAGACTCTTGCTGATCGTTTTTTTGAACAATCCCGAGTTGTTGTGAATTGATTTTTATATTCGTCGCTGCAGTTGTTGGTTTGTTGAGAGCGAAGGACCAAGAGATCTCGCTGTTGAGATCTTCAAAACTTGCGAGCTCTTCACACAGTACTTTGCTGTTTCCAAGAGCGTCTTTCAAGAAGACAGTTTCTCGCACGAGGCCATTAACATCCCACTTCAGCATCAATGGTTTGTATGAAACAGATTTTCCTTCCCTTTCTATCCAGATCGGCGTCAGCTTCAGATACGCTGAGTTACCTTTCATTTTCTCCCTTGGAAGTCGTACAACAACTCTGAAAAGTCCAGGCCGTTCAATCATCGCCACTGCAATACCTTCATGGAACGGAATGTTGTCATCTCTGTTGAGATCACCAGAGGTGTAAAACGAAAAAAGAAAGCCAGCTATCTTGTATCGTGAATCATTTTCGTAGCTGAGGCTATCGTATGTGCTGTAATCAAAGAATTGAATCAGTATGTTCGTCTCATAACCTTGTGCGAATCTAACTGGGTACAGTAAGTATCGATAAAAACTACTTTGGGAAGGATAATACATCGCATCTTTGTTCTTCAAATGCACGATTCGAAAATCTGTGAGCCAATCGTAATAAAACCTGAATTCCATTGGGTGTAACATGTCTGAAGGAAAGATGCAACTGAATTCGGGTTTGTGATCTTGCTCCGATCCGTACGTATTTTGGTATCTACTGGTTTTATCCATCCTGTAGGTTATGAAATGCTCATCTTTGAAAAGTTCATCGATGATTTTTCGATACGTTTCTTCATTCATTTTGCTTTTCCGTGTTCCTTGTTCTTCATAACGTTCGATCAATTTTGAATGAAGATATTTTTCAACCCAGCCATCGAGTCCGAAGAAACACACCGCTTGTTCCAGGCGAATCATCCCTGGCTCTTGAAGTTCTTTCCAAATGGGTTCAGGTGGGTTCAACAAGACAGACAAATCTTCGTTATCTCGAGCTGCATCTGCGTCTGTATTTGTATTGTTGGGATCACTCCCAAACAAATTCTCAAGCCAATCTGTCACCCCGTCTCCGTCACTATCCTTTGGGAGAACGTTCACCATGAACTCTCTCTTCGTATCCTGAAGTTGGACAAAGAGTTTATGAAGACCTGGTTCTGAAGGGGTATGCCAGATGTATCCGACTTGTCCTGGTTTGGTTGGTACATACCAATCGTTTTTCTCTAAACGTCCAGAGCTGACGGAGAGTATCGCTTGCGCGGGTGAGTAAGAAATCTCTATTTGACTGTCTGTATAAATGAGTTCAGGTAGGTTCAATTCCACCTCGAGTTCCTCGACATTCACATGAAATTCTTTCTTCACTGAACCAACTTGAAGTGTCAGTGTGTAGACACCGGCTTTCGCAGGAGTGAACCAGTGAGAATCTTCAATGAATCCTGCGTTAGCTGAGATCTTGGCGAAACTCGGGACATATTCGATCTTCACCTTGGTACTTACATATGCTGGTTTTTCTATGCTGAGTGAAGCTTCAAGCCATCCTTTGTTAGTTTTTGGGATACGAGCGACCGTGATTGTGCCAGGCTGAGAAAGTTCCTTGAAAAGCAAAAACAAATCCTCAGCATCACACGCTCCAAAGTGAATAAACCCAACGCTGCTAGGTTCAATCGCATAGAAGGCCAACAGTTCTCCTTGAGATTTGCTGAGAGAAAAGACACACGGACCGTGTTCATAAGCGCCCTTCATGTATATTTCTTCACGATCATTCACAAGAACTTGGTGTATTGATAAATCTTTGGATAATTTACGGTCTAAAAGTTTATTCAGTGAAGTCGTATCGAAAATCATGAACGATTGATCTGTGTAACCCTGGCAGATCAGGATCAACCTTCCTGAGCCGTCCAGTTCGTGATGGAGGATTTGAACGTTCGAAAGCTTGTGTTCAGCAATCAAATCTCCGGACGCGTTGAACGTGAGCAGGATCAAATCAGTCATGAGACTATCGAACTCAGACGTCAATCCAACGACGAGAGAAGTATTTTTTCCAGAACTTTTCACGTGTTGAAAAAGAACTTTCCAGCGGGTTGATTCGAGTCCGAGATCTCTGGGTTCGTAGAACTTACACGTTCCAAGCTCCGTCAAGACTAAAAATCTGGTTGAACCTTGTTTCAGTTTAGGACTCTTAGCGAAGAGAATTGGAAATCCTTCAACAGTTATGTCTTGAAGATATAAATTTTCATCACGCAAGAATTTGATTTCTTCGTCGCCGAACTTTTTATCCTTCCATTGAATCTTTCCATCTTCAAGGCAGAAAAGTAAAGGTACCTCATTCTTTGCTTTTGGGTCGGCTTTTCCAAGATAAAGTATTTTGTCCCCGACTAGTGCAATGAAATTTCCTTCTGGATGGGTCAACTTTTCTTGTTTCAAATCAAAAACATAAAACTCTGCAGCACTCTTAAAAAGTAGCTGTGTTTTGTACATCTGAAAAGGATAAATAGTGCCAAACTTCGCTATCGCTCGTTGAAGGTCGGTGGAAAGGTCTTTTCCAGTGCGAAGATCGAGAACAACCAGACGAGGAGAGGAAACGGAACTTGAGGATTCTTCAACGAAGAGACAGAGCTTTTCGTCTACTATTCTTGCTTTCCATATATTCGTCAAAATCGATTTGTACTTTTTTTCCCACAGTAGTTTTTTATCAGTTTTGTTGTACACCTGAACCTTGTGAACTTCTTGATCTGTCAAAACAAGGACGACCACATTTTTATCGATTAAGAAGTCAGTGACACCATCGCCGTACGTTTTAAACTGGACAAAATTATTGAGCGTATTTTCTTGATATGAAAACACTGTGATCATCGAGGTCAAGCAAATCATTAAAAGATAGAGTTTTTTCACCAGCTATCCCCCCATGAGAGCAAGAGGAAGCAAAACTTTATTACAACGATCTTGCTCAAAATGAATTTATGACAGGATCGATTAGAATCCAATTAGAATTTTTCAGGGGAAATTTCTATCACGATGATCAGATAAAAGGTGAGAATGGAGGGTTGAACTGTGAAGAGACTTGGGATCGTTGGATTTGGTGCTGCAGCAATAGGTTTTCTGGAGGGCTTGATAGAAACGGGGAAAATTAACGATTACGAGATTACCGTATTCGAGAAGGGAAAAGATCACATGCACAACACAATTTCCGGTGTTCGTATGGACGGCAAAATCTTCATCAGTAGAGGCATGGGTGGTGAGCTGGATGTGCCGTTGGATATACAGTACAAGATCGTCGAGCTTTATTTAACCCACTCTGGTTACAAACCGACTTTGAGAGATAAGAGCAATTTCATCGAGTATCTCAAGTCGTTCGAGAGGAACGGAAGAAAGATAGAGTTCGGTGAATCTTTTTCCAGTGAAGAAGTTTATAAAAGATTCTACGATCACGGTTTCGAGCCAGTGAAAGCTTATTTCTTTCATCTCGGAACGGATGTGCTCAGAGAGACTAACAACAACTTGTTTGAATATTTCACTTTTTTCAAGAACATCCAATTTTTGTTCAACACGATTGTTGAAGATATTGAGCTTGGTCCAAAACACAAAGTTGTAGCAAACAAGGGTGAATTCACATTCGACGAGTTGGTCATCTCAGTTGGTCGAAGTGGGCACAAGTTGATGGATCGTATCAAGGAGAAGTATCCTCAACTTGTGAAAGAAAACTACTACGTTGATATAGGTATCAGATATGAACTCCCAAACCACGTGATGGAAGAGTTTTTCGACATGTACGAAGTGAAAGTTAGGTACAGAACGAGAACAGGTTATATGTGTAGACTCTTTTGCCAAAATCCTTCCGGCAAAGTAACTTTGGAGAAGTACGATGAATTCACAACAGTGAACGGTTATTCAGACACTTATCACAAAACTGATAACACTAATTTTGCTGTTTTGGTGACGACACGCTTTACAGAACCATTCAAAGATCCAACAGGTTACGGAAAAAACCTTGCCAAGCTTGCGAACATACTGGCTGGTGATAAAGAAAAAGTCATCCTGCAAACTTATGGAGATTTCAAAGAGTACAGAAGGACGAAGAGAATTGGGAGAGTATATCCCACGTTGAACGGAAACAGCTTCATTTTGGGAGATGCGAACCTTGTTTTTCCTTCCAAGATAAGGGAATCTTTAGTTGATTTCATCGACAATCTCGATCGAGTCATCAAAGGCGTAGCTTATTTCGATAATCTCCTCTACGCAGTAGAAGTGAAATTCTATTCAAACAAATTCTGTAACGACATCGTCGAGAATTTGCACGTTATAGGTGATTGTAGCGGTTGGACCAGGTCCATCCAGTACGCTACCGCCATGGGTTACATGAGAGCTATTCAAAGTTGAGTTACTCGCTTTTCTTCACTGTGAAAGTACCGGTCACGTTTGAACCAGGAATACTGTAATTGCCGGAGATCGTATTGCCTTGGATAGTTCCGTTGAAAACCACTGTGTAGGTCGTTGAATAATAATAAGACTCGATCTTCGCTGTGATTTTAACGCTGTTACCAGAAACGGTGCCTGTGAATTCACCTTCGTCCGATTCGTCGACATGAACGTCACCCTTTATATTGTTTCCAGATTGCTCGATGTAGAATTCCAATTTACCTTGCTGTCCTGTTATAGAATTTCTATAATTTCCAACGAAATAGCCACTGATGTTAACACTCCTCTGTGGTTGTGGTGTGGGGGCTGGTGCTGGTGAAGGGTTCGTCGGCGTCGAGCCTGAAGGTCTTTGCTGAACCTGCTGGGTCGGTTGGGTTTGTTGAGTGCGCTGTGGCAGAGAATAGCCCCAGTCTTTCAAAATTGTTGAAGGAAGTGATGGAAGTTCAGGAGACAAAACCCCAACTCTTTGAAGTTCAATGGGGTCTACGACAAAGAACTTTCCAAATTCAAGTTTTGAAAGGTTTCGAGCGCCTGCCTCCACCGCTTCATTGAAAGGTAAGCTCTTTCCAACAACCGGTCCCCCAATCCCAGTAGATTCTATCGGTAATATATCTCCCGAAGGTAGTTCAACTACGGGAAAGGCATGCCCAGGCACAACGACTATGTAGGTCTTCAAATCGACAGCTCTACAGACGGCAGCGAAAAGTATCGCAAGATCAATACAAGTTCCCGCTTTGTCTTTCAACACATCCCTCGGAAACTTTATGTCTTGCCCAGACGATGCGTATTCCACCAAGAAACCGGAGGGTGTTTGATAAGAAACCTTGTTGTGTATGAGAAGTTCGTACAGTGCTCTACAGAAAGTTTCTGCATCTGAATCTCTAGAAGCTGCTGCTACTCCTCCTGCGTGCTGACTGACCATACCAGCGAAAGCTTTCACTGGTTCGTCCAGGTGTGTCACAAAAGCCGCAATCAGTGGGACATTGGAGAAGTTGTCAGCCCAAGCCCCAGTTCTTTCCTCCTCGGGCACGTTTGAAAATTCGAACTGATTCACTCCAAGTATCTGGATTCTCTTGGTGATAGTATCAGAATAACTTTTACCTGATCTATCTTTGTAGGTGTACTTCACTTGCAAATCGATTGGTGTTTGCGATCTGAGCTGTGTGACGTTTGAAGAAATTATTGGATAGTACAAATCCACCACCGAACCGCTCGGTGGGACCACATCGTACACGTTCTCCGGTGACCAAGAAGTGTAGTCACCCAGCTTGTAAGATATCCTCAAGTCCACCACATCACCCTTGCCTTTGTTCGTGAAGATCGTTTTGGCTACCCAGTAGGCTCCGTTCGCCACGTCTGACATACCGTAAACTTTATAAAGTGCCGACATAATCCTAGGTTTCACTTTCACGTTGACTTCCGCACTAACGTTGCCGGAAAAGTTCTTTCTCTTTTGAACAAAAGAGAATATTCCAGTGGAAGAGTCATACTTGAAATCTGAACTATCTTTCGGAAGTTTTAACGTGAAAATAGTGAAGATTACTTCCTCAGAAGAGGCAGACTGAACGAGCACGAAAATAGCTTGAGTTTTACTATCGGTGTAGATCATTTCTGCATTCCGTCCAAGGAAGAACTCGCAACGTTGTCTTCTGTTGGCAACAGCACCGATCAATTTGGCACGGGCGGTTATAGAATTTTTTGCATCGTCGTAGCTGACAGTTGTGTCCCTCATTTCGAAAATGCTACTGAAAGTAGTCATGTTTCGGAGCAAAACATAAGGGTTGGGGTAAGCTGATTTCACCTGTATATAAAGAGCGCTCGTTGGGAACATCCATTTGAGATTCATGTCCATATCACCTTTTTCGTCGATTGTTCCCTCAGCGTAAATTTTAATCGTGTTGATCTTGGTCATCTGTATGGAGAAAACAGTTGTTAGCATCAATGCCAGTAAAATTACAAAAACAAACCTTTTCACAATCACACCTCCCGTAAGCAAATTGTTTGTGTTGTTTTAACTATTATATCATCTCCAACTTTTAAACCTTAACTTGTAGAATTCTGGTAGATCCTCAAATGGCGGGAAAAGTTTAGCGGTTTTACGCGTCACTTCACGTAGGTGTAAGCATCTTTCATTTTCACAAGAGAGCTTAGATGCTTAGAAACATACTGACCACAGTTACTACCGATGTTGTTTTCTTCAAGTTCACCCACACTGAGGATGACTTCAAATCCGTGTTCCACTAGACTTTTGACGAAGCTTGCGTGTGACTGAGGCATACCATTCGAAACGTCTACATCCGAAACAATGTTGTTTTTCACAGCGTTGTAGGTGGGATTCACTGGGGTTATCTTGATCAAAAACTTGTCGGGAGAGAAAAGTTGAATGATTCTGCTTGATTCGACAATAGCTTGGCGGCTAAGCGCAAAGTTGAGCGTGATTTTCCTGTCATCCTTTTCAACGAAATTTTCACCGAATTCTGCGATTTGTTCCAACGTCCATTTTCTCACAGGCATAAGTTCATCCCTTTGTCTTTCGTCTGTAGAGTGAATAGAAAACTGTAACTGAAACCTGCCTCTGTAATAACGATTTTTCACATTCAGTAATTCTTCGA
Organism: Pseudothermotoga sp.; assembly: GCA_025060105.1. NCBI lineage: Bacteria > Thermotogati > Thermotogota > Thermotogae > Thermotogales > Thermotogaceae > Pseudothermotoga > Pseudothermotoga sp. The sequence continues at coordinate 144,665 of JANXCS010000006.1, forward strand.
AGAATCTATCGCACCCTGCTGGAGCGATCGTTGACACGGATGGTAAAAGATTGTCATACTTCGATAACTGCTCGAGTGCAATGAGCACCTCTTCATTCAAAGCAGGTTCACCAACCCTAGCGAACTGAACTTTGAACTTTTTTGTTCTGACTATCCCTTCCGGAAAGAATTTCAGTACAAGAAAATCTATCTGTTCAAGGATCTCATCGGCAGTGAGTTTTCCTTTATAGAAGCCTCCAGCATCGCACATCTTGCAACCTACTGGGCATCCGTTCATGGTGGATACTATCAAGACCCACTTTTCACTGCGTGAAAGCGGTGGTTGCAAAGATTGAACAAACTCAACGATATTGCCTCTGATCGTTTCACCCACATAAACACTCGCCAGATCAGTTTTTCCGTATTCAGCCAGAAGTTTCATTGCTCGTTCACCATCCTCATACACGCTTCGATAGCCTGACCGACTGCTATACTCATTTGACGAAACCCACCCGAAGCATCCCCAACGATGTACACATCATGTGTCTTCTCAGTCACGAAACCAACGTTCGGCATTCTACCGATGCATATCAAAAGAGCATCGAAGTGGTAAGAAGTCTTGTTGGTTTTGATTATTAAATTCTGCTGTTGTCCAACTTCAATTATAGGTTCTTTTTCATGGTAGACGATCGGAGAGTTCTTGGCAAGTTCAACGAGCCTAGGTAAGGCTCTGATCGTGCTGGATCTGTTGAAGATATGAACATTTTTTACGCCTTTTTCCGCAGCTTTCAAAGCACCGTCGAAAGCAGCATCACCCGCACCATATATCGCCAGAGAATCCATACTTTTTGGCAAGTGTTTGAACTCGTACACCACTTTTTCACAAACTTCAAACTCGGTGATTCTCTTGGGTAACGTTCCACTCGCTACCAAAATTTTGTCGTACTCTTGCTCGAAGCTTTTTGTACGTAGTTTCTTACCCTTCACCTCCAAAACTTCTTCGTGAACGATTTCGATGGAAAAGTATCTCAAATTCCTCTGCAGCAGCTCAACGATTTTCTCACCAGGGCAAGGATCGAAGAAAGGTATATTCTCAACCCTCCAAGCATTCGCGATCAAACCTCCAACTTGATCTTTCTCGAACAGATCTAGTTGTATTCCATACCTCTTCAAAAAAATTGCTGCGGCAACACCAGCTGGACCGGCCCCAACTATCGCAACGCGCACAGCACTTCCTCCGTACTCGCAATTATCGCAAAACCATGTGCCAAATTTTTCAGTGATGAGAAATGATACCAATCTTCACGTTCATAACAAGCATCGCACACGACCACAACGTCAAAATTCCTAACGAACGCACTCCTGGCAGTGGTCTCGACACACAAATGTGTCCGCACACCAGTTATGAAAACTTGGTTCACGCCGTAGCTTCTCAAAATATCTTCTAACCTCGTGTTGTAAAAAGCATCGTACGTGTCTTTCTCTATCTTTATTGCACCCTCCAAACTGAGGCAAGGTTCGGCCTCGTACGGTTCGAGGTCATCGTTCCACCACTCTTTCATTCTCTGACTGTTCGAAACGTGAATTGTGAAAACAATGGGTAAACTCTTTCGGCGGAAAGTTTCCATTAAAGCTTGCAAATTGGATAGAATCTTTTCGACACCCGGTAAGTATGCCCTACCAGAAGGATGACAGAAGTACTTTTGAATATCAACGATGATCAAAGCAGGTGAAAGAATTTTCAAAGGGTGTCTTTGTCTCTCTTTCCAGAAGAATTGACTCACCCCCTACTTTCTTCAATGATTTCTGAGTTACAACATCTTTCGGAACGATTTTAGAAAAGTTCTTTCCTTTCACTTATACTTGAGAACACCAAGTTGTGCAAAAGTATTCTCACTCTTGTTATCTCGTCTTCGTGTCTCTTTATGAACCCTTTATTGGTTAAAAATATAACGAACAAACCATCTTCACGACACCAAATTGTGGTTCCTGTGAAACCACTGTGCCCGAAGGCTTTCTCCGTCAAGACATCACCGCTACTTGTGTTACTCGATGGACACATCCAACCAAGATGCCTCTTGCCGTTGGATGCTTCCACAACCGTTTGCGTGAAGAGTCGTACCACCTGCCTTGGAACTATCTCACCTTTGAGCAAAGCACTCATAAATCTAAAGAGATCTTTCACGTTGGAAAACAGTCCAGCATTCCCGCTCACGCCCCCTAGATAATAAGCGAGTTCGTCATCTGGAAAACCGACGAGCCTTTTTCCCTCCCTCTCAGAAGTTGGGGCAATGTCTTGATTTTGACCTGGTGAAAATTTTGTGTTTTGCATACCTAACGGTTCGAAAATATCATAGACAAAATCATCGAAAGACCGCTGTGCTATTTTCTCAATTATTGCCATGAGTGTTATGAAATTCAAACAGGAATAGATGATCTTTTTTCCAGGTTCCTCGATCGGCTGTATTTTCAAAATTTCTCCCAGCAGTTCTTTTCCTTTCAAGTATTTCCAGAGTTCCGAGTAAGGTTGCATGCCTGAAGTGTGCGATAAGAGTTGTTTTATCGTGATATCTGATTTTGGTTTTTCTGTGTTTATAAACCTTCCAACTGTGTCATACAAGTGCAGATAGCCTTCAGAAAAGAGTTTCATCACAGCTGTCGTTGTGGCCACAACTTTTGTTAAACTGGCAAGATCATAAATCGTATCGATGCTGGTTCTTCTTTCAAAATCGAGTGTTCCGTAAGCTTTTTCATAGACGATTTCGTCTGGCCAGCCTATCAACAGCGTAGCTCCTGGGTAAATCTTGTTCAAATGTTCTTCCACGATTCTGTCGACGTTTCTGAACAACTTCTCACTCATTTCATTTCACCCCTTGTACAGAAAACAAGCAACCCTGTGATTCTCGCTTCCGTTCAATTGTGGTCTTTCCTTTTTGCAACGCTCGAACTTATAAAAACACCTCGTAGAAAAGGCGCACCCAATGGGAGGATTCACTGGACTTGGAGGTTCTCCAAAAAGTCTCAATTTTGAAAGTTTTCTTTGGTTTGGATCCCAGCTCGGGACGGCTGACATGAGCGCTCTTGTGTAAGGATGAACAGGATTTTCAAAAATCTCTGTGGCATCACCTTCTTCCACTACATTCCCTAAATACATCACGATCAGCTTGTTGCTCATATGATATACCAGATCGAGATTGTGGGAGATAAAAAGGTACGACATGTTGTATTCTTCTCTCAGTTCTTGAAGCAAATTCACTATTTGGCTTTGCACAGAAACGTCCAATGCCGATGTGGGTTCATCGCAAACGATCAGTTTTGGTTTCAAGGCTATAGCCCTAGCTATAGCAATTCGTTGCCTTTGACCACCTGAAAACTCGTGTGGATAACGCGATAGATGTTCTCTATGGAGACCCACCTTTGCTAGAAGTTCCACAACGTAATCTTCCATCTCTTTTCTAGATTCGAACACTCTGTGTGCCTCTAGAGGCTCTCTCACCACGTCTGCTATGGTCATCCTCGGATCAAGTGAATTGAAAGGATCTTGAAATATCATCTGAACCGTTCTTCGAAAGAGTTTTTCGATATTTTTCGAAGACCTTTTCGTCACATCCACACCTTGAAACTCCAATCTTCCAGAGGTTGGCTGAAGTATCCTCGCCACAATTCTCCCAAGTGTTGTCTTACCACAACCAGATTCGCCCACAACTCCTACAGTCTCGTTCTCATTTATGTCTAAGTTTATCTCCTCAAGCGCTCTGACCCAGCCTACGATCTGCAGAAAAACTCCGGCCCTAATGGGGAAATATTTTTTAACTTTTCTCAGCGAGATTATCATCACATATCACCTTCATAAAGCCAGCAACAGACGGTGTGACCATTCATTTGTATTTCTTTTGGTTCCTTTTCTCGACACACTTCCATCATCTTGGGACACCTGGGGTGGAATCTGCAACCACT
>JANXCS010000007.1 GCA_025060105.1 Pseudothermotoga sp.
CCTTTCAACACATTGCCACGGGACAGAGATGATATAACAGTCAAACCAAATATTCCGAGCCAGAAATATTCTGGCGGCTCAGACTTCAAGACAATAACGAGTAAACATCAGATCAATCAAAGGTATCATTAGTTCAAACAAACCTTTGTAGATCGAGTAAGGCACGCTTAAAAGCTTCACTAGTACCTCAGGTTTCATCGATGTGGATACAACTTAAAAGCTCGTTTCAACCATTATGCATCGACCAAAGGAATATTCAATACCGTTGTTTTTAAGAAGATCCTCTATCTGCTTTGAACCTGCCCCGGGCTGGAACCACAAGCGTTTGAACCCCAACCTAATAGCTTTCTCCACTACTTGTATGCCGATCTCGGGTGGAACGACTAGCACTATCAAATCCACATCCTTAGGAAGTTCTTCTATATCCCTGTAAGTCTTGATCCCTTCGATCGACTCAGCTTTGGGATTGACTGGATAAACTTCAAAACCCTTCAAAGATAAGTCTCGAACGATTTTGTTGCCGTATTTTCTCCTATCCTCACTGGCGCCTACAACCGCAATCTTTCTAACACCACTCAGATCCAATTTTCCACCCCCAGCTACACATAAATAGCTTTACTGATTCCGTATCTCTTCATGGCATTCTCAAGAATATGTAGAACCAGTTCTTCGTACGTGAACCCAGCAGCTTCAGCAATCCTCGGCAAATCTGAAAAACCTCTAACCATACCAGGCAAAGGGTTGATCTCCAAGAAATATGCGTTTCCATCTTCTTGCGAGACCCTAAGGTCTATACGAGCGACGTCTTTTATATCGAGCGTCTTACAGACCTTAATTGCCATGTTCGTGAGCTTTCTTTCGAGCGCAGGATCTATCTTCGCAGGACAAGTGTAATCAACGTAGTAATCTGAGTTTTTCTTCACCTTGTAACTGTAGAACTCCTTACCATGTTTGAAGTGTATCTCCATGATCGGTAAAACTCTATATTTTTCACCTTCCTGCAGGACACCTATCGTGAACTCTCTTCCTTTGATGTACTCTTCGACGAGTACAGGTTCGTTGTACGTGGTGAAAAGCCTTTCGATTTCCCTTTTGTACTCAACTACGTCGTGAACCAAGCCCGTGTCAGAAATACCTTTCGAAGAACCTTCGGCATTCAATTTCAGTATCAAAGGAAATCTCATGTTCTTTCTCAATTTTTCATCCACGGAGCGTATCACTTGAAACCTGGGGGTACGCACATCCTTGGTCAAAAGCACTTGTTTCGTCAAAGCTTTGTCGAGACATATGGCCAGCGTGGTAGCATCAGAACCTGTGTAAGGAATCCCATAGAAACTGAGAATAGCTGGAACTTGCGCTTCTCTTGCTCTTCCGAATGTGCCTTCCGCAAAGTTATAGACAATGTCGATCTTTTCACTGAGGAGAGTGGGTATGAACTTCTCAGGTATCGCTTCCATGAGGATAACTTCGTGCCCTCCACTTTCGATGGATTGCTTGATATCCATAACAACTTCCATTGAGTCGTATTCTGCTTCCCAGTCTTCCACATCTGGTCTTACACCACGCTGCACGTTGTACGCTAAACCAACTTTCGTAAAGACCACCTCCGAAGGAATATCTTCAGTTACATTATCACGCAAAATGACGTAACGGAGTTTTTCAGAACTGGAATGATCTGTTGACTTTTTGTAGAAGAATGATCGATGATGCTCTTTCGAAAATCCCTATGAACCAGCTCCCATAAAAAACTTCACACACATTTAGTTGACATACGATTCTGTAGTGTGTATAATGACGTGGCGCGAAAACTTATGGTAGATTATAAGGAGAAACTCCCGTCTTGCCAAACAGTGGATGGTAAGACCGGAAGGCCGAGGGAGGAGGTAAATGGATGAGGATCTATGAAACCATGTTCATCATCGATCCACGGTTGAGTGAACAGGAACGTGAGACTTTCGTGGAAAAGGTCAAGAACGTGATCAACGAGCGTGTGGCAGGCAAAATCAGAGAAATGAACAGGTGGGGTTTAAGAAAACTCGCTTACCCCATCACGCACCAAACGGAAGGAGACTACACGGTAATAATCTTCAGCGCGGAACCATCGAATGTGAACAAACTCGAAGAATTTTACCGTGTGACACCCCAAATCATTCGTTGGCAAACTTTCAGAAGAGAAGATCTCGAGAAGAAAGAAAAGAAGGAATTACAGCCTAGTTCAGCTGAGCAGAAGGAGTAATACGTCGTGCCGTATTACAACAAGGTGATCTTGGTTGGTCGGCTCACGAGGGATCCAGAGACACGTATGACTACCACAGGTTCGGCTGTGACTTCCTTTGTGCTCGCCGTTGATAGACCGACGAGATCTTCTGATAGTCAAAGAGTTACCGATTTCATCAGAATAGTGGCATTCAACAAATTGGCGGATTTTGCCAGATTGTATTTGAAAAAAGGCCAATTGGTCTTGATCGAAGGTGAACTGAGGATAAACAAATGGCAGTCTCGCGATGGAACAAACATGACAACACCTGAAATATGGGCAAGAGATATCAGGTTCATGGAGAAAAAATCTGTCACTCCGGAAGAAGTTGTTGAAGAAGGGATCGAAAGAACTATTGAAGAGCCCATCGTGAATCCAGACGAAATGTTCGGCTTGGAGGACCAAACAGATAGTGAGGACGACGATAAACCACCCTTTTGAGGAGGTGTCGGTGTGGAACAACAAAAGAGAAGGAGAAAAAAGAAGGTCAAAAGGTGTAAGCTTTGTGAGATGGGAGTCGAATATGTCGATTACAAAGATATCAGATTGCTCAGCGAATTTTTGAATGAAAAGGCAAAAATCATACCGAAACGTGTGAACGGTAATTGTGCGAAACACCAAAGAATGGTGAAAGTTGCCATAAAGCGCGCTAGGCACATGGCACTTTTGCCCTACATCAAGATGTGAATCTTCAAAATTTTTTAGAAATTCGTTGGAGGGACTTCGTGTCCCTCCGCTCGTTTTTAGGGGAGGGACAGATATGAAGAAACTTGCCGTGGTTGCGATTGGTGGAAACGCTGTGAACAGACCTGGAGAGAAACCAACCGCAGAAAACATGTTCAGCGCGATCGAAGAGGCCATGAGCTATTTGGTTGAAATGTTGGACGAGTACGACATCGTCATCACTCACGGTAACGGTCCACAAGTAGGTAACATACTGATTCAACAGGAGATGGCTAAGGATTTGATACCACCTTTCCCAATAGATGTCAACGACGCTCAAACCCAGGGTAGCCTTGGTTACATGATCGTTCAATCCTTGAGGAACCAGCTGGAGAAAAAACAAATCAAAAGAGAAGTTGCAGCTATCATAACACAGATAATCGTTGACAGGAACGATGAAGCATTTAAGAAACCCTCAAAACCTATCGGACCGTTTTACACAGAAGAAGAAGCAAGAAAGTTGATGAACGAAAAAGGCTGGATCATGAAAGAAGACGCAGGTAGAGGGTGGCGGAGAGTCGTTCCTTCACCGAAGCCGCTGGACATAGTTGAGAAAGAAATCATAAAAATGCTTTTGAGAAATGATGTGATAGTTGTCGCGGCAGGTGGTGGTGGTATTCCTGTGATCAGAGACAACGGTTCACTCAAAGGCGTAGAGGCTGTCATAGACAAAGATAGAGCCAGTGCCTTATTGGCGATAGAAATTGACGCTCAAGAGTTGATCATTCTCACTGGTGTTGAAAAAGTGGCGTTGAATTATGGAAAACCCAACCAAGTGTTATTGGACACTTTGACAGTTCAAGAAGCTGAAAAATATCTCAAAGAAGGACACTTCCCAGCAGGAAGTATGGGACCGAAGATAGAGGCTGCAATAGATTTTGTCACAGCAACAAAAAGAACCTGCTTGATAACGGATATGAAAAAACTGAAGGAAGCTCTGATTGGTCTGACTGGAACGAAAGTGGTCTATGGTTGAAAGGTCTTCTCAAAGAAGATTATCTGTGGTATATTAATGAAGGAGCGGTGGGTGCGTAGCTCAGAGGAAGAGCGTCTGCCTTACGAGCAGAAGGTCGTAGGTTCGAGTCCTGCCGCACCCACCAAAAGAAGTGGCCAGGTAGCTCAGTTGGTAGAGCACTGGACTGAAAATCCAGGTGTCGGCGGTTCGATTCCGCCCCTGGCCACCAAGAGTTTTTCTAGACATTCGTTATTGACAACAAAAAGCCCGGCGTTGAAGCCGGGCTTTTTGATTCAAACTTTGTTCATTGCTTCAATACTTCAGCCCAAGTTGTGACTGGCCAAGTGGTCTTGAAGAGTTCTTCAACTGCTGGTGCTGCTAGATCCCTGATCGATTTTAATGCTGTTTCATCGAGTTGAATCAGCTTCATGCCTTTTTCCTGCAAGAATTTGATGATATCTCCCTCACTCGCTTTCAATTTTTCTGTAGCCCAGGTGCACACTTCATCCATGATTTGATGTACGAGCTTCTTTTCTTCAGCAGTTAATCTGTCGTAGGCAGCTTTATTCATTGTGATCCAACCGACACCACATTGATGGTTCGTTATGATCAAATAGGATTGAACTTCGTAGAGTTTGAACGAAGAAATCTGTGTGACATCACCTTCGGAAGCTTCCGCTCTTCCTTCTTTGAGGGCTTGATAGAGCTCCGTCAATGGCACAGGTACAGCCGTCGCACCGATGGCTTCCCAGATCTTGACCCACGTTGGAACCACTGGCAGTCTGAGCTTCAATCCTTTAATGTCCTCAGGACCACGTATTGGCTTGTTCGCTGTCATTTGCCTGTAACCACGATAGACCGTCCCCAAACAGACCATGTTTCCTTTCTCAGCTATCAGCGCCTTAGCTTTTTCACCGATGGGACCATTCCAAACTCTCAAGAAATGTTCATAATCTCTGATCACAAACGGTGCATTAACGAAGAAATACTGTGGAGCGAAAACTTCTACTGGACGACCACCTGTGAACTGCATATCCACGATGCCCTTGGAACACTGATTGTTAGCTTCTTCTTCTGAAACCTTCCCGATCTGTAGCTCCACCAAAATCGTACCATTCGTCGCTGCTTCGATCTTTTCCTTGAATCTCTTCATGGCCTCTGCCAAGATGTGTCCTTCTTGGAAAGGCGTCGTCGCCTTCAAAACAATTTGAAATCCGAACAATCCCGTGACGATAACCAAAACCAGTGCCAATGCAAAAAATTTCCTCACAGCCAACACCCCCTATCAGAAATTTGAAGATTCTCCCTTGCGATACACCTCTCACATCATTCAATGAAAATCTTCTTGCCAAGCTCTGCCGAAACATAAGCCGCATACATCACCAACATCGTTTCTTTTGCAAGTTGGAAACCACTCAAAACATCTTTACCCTCCAGAACAGCACATGCAAAGTCTTTCATTTCCTGTGGATAACCCCTCGTCCAGAACTCGTCTGGCGAAGGAAAAGTGTAACCAGCTTTGGTCTCGAGCTTTTCGCTGATGTACTCATCACCCCAAACATTTTCATTCGGTGCGAAAGCCACCATAGAATTGTTGGGTGTAATGTTGGCGATTATCATACCTTTGGAACCAAAAAGTTCTATTCTGTTTTTCACACCCCCCAGACTCACATCGGTCGAAAAAACCACCGACCTAGAACCATCCTCGAACTCAAGAACAACAACTGACCAATCCTCGACATCGTGCCAGGAACTAACCACGTAACAAGGTTTCCCCTGCAGCGTTTTCATCTTGGTCACATTGCCGACGCTCGCCAGCACCGCCACTGGTTTTATAGGCTTGCCGTCCCTCATGAAGCCTTCATAATGTTTCAAATGAATCACAGTAGCGATTGGGTGCGAACCCAGGCGCATTAAACTTCCCCCACCGGAGGTTTTCCATCTTCGTGAGTAAGCCGCTTGAGAACCTGAATGGCTACACTCAGCGCGCAACTCGAACACAACCATGTCGGAGACCTTCATCATCCGCTTCATTTTTTCAACGGCCGGTGCATATACCCAATTTTCGGCATACATGAACTTGCTACCAGATTTGTTGATTTTTTCCTCCAACAGACTGATCTTCTCTTTCACTTTTTCGAACATGTGCGCCTTTGACAGCAAACCAACATCTTCAACGCCTGGTTTATCCTCTCCGAAATAGCCTGTCAATGGTTTTTCGCAAATGATATGCTTATGATTATCAGCAGCACAGATTATCACGGCATCATGCAAGTTCGTCGGTGTGCAAACATCAACAACATCGATCTCCGAGCTCGCACAAAGTTGTTCGAAATTGTCAAATACACGGGGTATTCCATACTCTCTAGCGAACCTCTCAGCGTTTTCTCTGTGCCCAGAGCATACTCCGACTACGTCGACGATTTGATGATTTTCCCGGAAGGCAGCCATATGTATTTTGGCTATGAAACCAGCTCCTACGATTCCGATTCGAACCTTTTTCACGCGTATAACCCCCTCACAGAATGAGCATGCCTGGTCTAATGAAGTGAACACCATTCACTTTCAGTTCTAATCTTGGAAAAACGAATGGTTTGGTGATCATCAGCAGGCCAGATTCAGTGACGATGAAACCATCTTCAGATTTAGTACCACTGATCGTGGGATTCCAACAAAACGCTTGATTCTTTCTCACGATCTGCTGACAATCCGGTGTGACTCTGATGTCTCTCGCGTAGTACCCCATTGGTCCACCTTGATGGTGCAACTTCCACTCATCGTGATAACCACGTTTTTTGTATTCTTCTATCGCTGCAAGCACAGGTAGATTCATCTTCTCTCCGATCTTCGTTCGAGATATCATGATACATTCGATCTCAACGTTCTCTTCATACTGTTTCATCAATTGTTTTGGTGGTTCACCGAAGTGAACCATGCGTGTCACCGTGGTGATCAAACCTTTGTATCTCGCATTGACGGAAACCATGACCAATCTTTCTACCTTCTTCATAGTCGGTATAGGATGTCTATAGAGCCTCGCTCGGTCGTCTGCAGCAACCATGAACCCTGTAGGATCTATCCTGTACTTCCAAAGTTCTGCACTGATTCTACCCGCTATTTCTGCCTCGACATCGCCTGGTTTTGTGAACAAAAGAACACTTTCCAAAGCCCTAGAAAGCTTTTCACCGAGGTACAAGTACCGTTCGATCTCTGACTCAGTCAATTCGTATCTGAGTTCATTGAATTCACCTTCAACATGAATCAAACCCGGTATAGGGCTGTCACACCCAACTTTTTCTCCGGCGATCTTCTTGACGATCTCAAGCTCTCTGTTCTCGTACCACTCATGGGAAACAACTTCAAAACCCAATCCGTCTATTTCCTCATCCTTCATTCTCGGAGCTTCAATCTTGTTGGCGATCAAGTAACAATTATCCTTAGTCACGAGCACTGAGGTCACACCCATCTCGGTTGCAATGCCAACCATGTTGAGACCACCAGCTGTGATCCAAGAAAAATTCGGTTGCTTTTTAATCAGCATTCCAGATAAACCTTTTCCGTCCATGAACTTTCTGACGCGTTCAAGCTTGATCTTCACTTCTTCAAGCCTAGTCATGATTTCACGGTCCCCCTCTTCGAAGTCCGATAGATTCCAATTAGAGAGAACGCGACTGAAGCTATTGCAGCCAGCAAAAGTGCGAGCGAAATAGGTCTTCTAAGCAAAATAGTCCAGTCATTTTTAGCGATCAACAGGGTTCTGTTGAGATTTTGCTCGGCCATGGGACCAAGGATGAGGCCGAGTACCAACGGCGGCATGGGAAAGCCAGCTTTCCTCATGAGGTAACCTAACACACCGAAACACAATGCGACTCCAACATCGTATATGCTGTTTCTCAGGGAGAAAGATCCTATGATGCACAAGACTAGAACTATGGGCATGAGTATCTCGTCTTTGATTTTCAGGATATTAGGTGCTAACAAAATTGAGATGAACCCAACAAGGAGCATCATGAACTGAATGATGAACCATCCTGCAAAGAAAGAGTACACAACCTTTGGTTGTTGGGTGAACATGAGTGGACCAGGGCGAACACCAATGAGCACAAAAGCACCGAGCATCACTGCGGTGACAGCGTCGCCAGGTACTCCGAGTGACAGCGTGGGAACCATGGCTCCCCCAGTGACCGCATTGTTGGCTGTTTCACAAACCGCGACACCTTCGAGTGCACCTTGACCGAACTTTTCCTTATTCTTAGACCATCTTCTCAACTCATTGTAAGCTAGGAAGGTTGCAATCGTACCACCAGTGCCAGGTAGAACGCCTATCAGAGTGCCAATGATGATACCCACAATCATTGGAACAATCAAACTTTTCAATTCATCCAGTGTGAGAAATAGGTTACCTAATGAAGTCGTGATGGGAACTTGTTCGCTCTTTTTTTCAAGCCTATCTAAAACTTCAGAAACTGCAAAGACGCCTATCATGACCGGTAGGAAGTCAAAACCGTTGGCGAGCAAATCTATACCTAGTGTCAATCGCTGTGAACCAGTGATGTTGTCTATTCCTATGAGTGAAAGCAGAAGACCTATAAGACCTGCGATCAAACCTTTGACTAGATCCTTTCCTGACACACTCGCGATTATGGTTAAGCCAAAGACTGCGAGTGAAAAGTACTCCGGTGGTCCGAATCTCAGAGCAAACTTAGCCAGCAGCGGAGCCAAAAGAACCATGCATATTCCACTCGCAAGTCCTCCCACCACAGAGCCTATCAATGCGGCAGAAATTGCTTTACCTGCTTTACCCTGTCTAGCCAACGGATAACCATCTATTGCCGTTGCTGCTGCAGAAGGTGTGCCGGGTGTTTTCAACAGAATAGCTGAGATTGAGCCACCAAACATTGAAGCACAGTACATACCCGTGAGAAGTAATAGAGCGGTTTCTGGTTTCATATAGTAGGTGAAAGGAAGTAGTAGAATGATACCCATAGAAGATGTCACACCGGGGAGTGCTCCAACAACGATGCCACTCGCAACACCTATCAACATTATCAAAAGATTTGATGGTTGAACAGCTATTTTCAATCCTTCTACCCAATAATTGATCATCTTACACACCTCACGGGGAAAACCTCGGTAGTGGTACTTTGAAAACTGTAGTGAACACGTAGTAAAGAACTAAAGACGTCACAACGCTCAACACAGCATTCGTTATGTACCTCCTGGAACCAAAGAGATACATCGAGAAAAACAGGAAAAGCGATGTTAAGATCAAAAAGCCAAGTTTTCTGAGTAGATAGGCATACAAAGTGAACAAAACAACACAACCCAGAAGGCTCAAAACGAAAGAACGACTAATTTTAATGGTACGTTCATCCTTCCTTTTTGCAAAAAGAGTTTTCACGATCAAGACGATGGCACAAAGAATCAAACACACCGTGACCAATCTTGGAAAGCCTGCTGAACCGAGTCCCAATCGGGGCTTTTTCATGCCAATCGTGTTCAGAAAAAAGGTCAAACCAACGACTAAGAAAATCAAACCTGAAGCCAAATCGATTTTTTTAGACATATCAACTCACCTGAAAACCCCGCCCCTTGAACAGGGCGGGGAAGTTTCTCATTTTCCGTATTTCTCTCCAACCTTCTTTGTTTTCATGAGCATCTCCCAGAAAGCGTTCTGTTCTCTAACGAACTTTGTGTAGCTGACAGTATCCATGTAATGAAGGATGTTACCCATTTCTTTAACTTTGGCCAAGAACTCAGAATCGTTCATACACTTATAGAAAATATCATGCAATGCTTGTACTATCTCGGGTGGAGTTCCCTTCTGTACTGCCACACCTCTCCACATTCCCAGCGTGAAGTTATAACCAAGTTCCTTCGCAGTCGGTACATCTGGAAAGATGCTCAACCTTTGCGTTCCAAGCACAGCCAAAACTCTGAGTTGACCAGCTTGAACTTGTGGTACCCCTTCTGGGGCAGCTGCCATCACTGAATCTATATGGCCAGCCACAAGGTCAGTGATTGCAGGCGCACCACCATTGTAAGGTACATGAATAAATTTCACACCTACGAAATCTTCGAAAGCTAGAGCCACCAGATGGTTACCACCGCCAGCACCACCGTTACCCATCGTGATGGTTTCAGGTTTCTTGCGTGCCGCATTCAAAAGATCCTCAAGTGTTTTGTAGGGCGAGTTCGCATTGACAAGGATATAACTAGGATCGTTCACTATGTTGATCACTGGTATGAAGTCATCCACAGTGAACTTCACTTCGCTCCAGTGGATCCTCGTAATGATCGGGGTAGCTAAGGAAAGCAAGGTATAACCGTCTGGTTGTGCTTTGAGGAATTCCATCGTTCCAGTCACAGCACCCGCACTAGGTATGTTGTTGACAATCAGAGGATGACCATTTGCATATTTTGGAAATACTGAAGCGATCGCTCTGAAGAGTAAATCCGTTGCACCACCAGCGGACCAAGGTACAATGATAGTCACAGGTCTTGTGGGAAAATTGACTTGTGAGAACGCAAGAACGCTAAAAAGGACCATTACCAGTAACATCTTCAGTTTCATACGAACACCTCCTCACCTTCGAGTATGAATATTTTTTCCAAACCTTGCTATCTACTTGATGAACCCAGTGATACTTACCAGTCACATAGAAAAAGTTTTTTCTGATTTTTTTCGTAAATGGACTTCCAAAACTTGTCAAAAAAATTTTATCCCGTAAAACCAGAAAACGTGCATGTAATGTGATTACAAGATAGTTTCGTGTAGTTTACACAAAAGAGAAACAAAGATTGATTGAAGACAAATCACTTTGTTCTGTAGAGCCTGTCTCCGGCGTCGCCCAACCCAGGCAGGATATAACCATGATCGTTCAGTTGTCTGTCAAGTGAAGCTGCGTAGATAGCCACATCTGGATGATGATTCTCGATCACCTGTACTCCTTCAGGTGCAGCTATGAGACAGACCACGACAATGTTCCTTGCACCTCGTTCTTTCAATATGTCCACAGAATGTAATGCTGAGAATCCTGTCGCGAGCATAGGGTCTAGAAGAAAAATGACACTCTTGTCATCTATTTTCGGTAACTTGCAGTAATACTGAACGGGCCTAAGGGTTTCTGGATCTCTGTAGATTCCGATATGACCAACCGATGCGTTCGGCATTAACTCCAGGATGCTGTCCACCATTCCAAGACCTGCCCTGAGTATCGGTACCACAACCATTTTTTTGTCCTCGATCGCATAGCCTTTCGTTTTTTCCAAAGGCGTTTCGACTTCGATCTCCAACGTTTCTATGTTCCTAGTAGCCTCGTAAGCCAATAAAAAGGTTATTTCTCTGAGAAGCTCTCTGAACTCTTTTGGACCTGTTGCTTTACTCCTCATGATCGTAAGCTTATGTTTTATGAGTGGATGCTCCACTACATGAAACATAGTTTAAACCCTCCCAAGGACAAAATAAAAGGGAGCATTCAGCTCCCTTGTACCGGTCCAAAATCTTTCAATGGCCATATACGCAATATAGGTTTTCCGATGAGGTGGTCTTTTGGCACGAAACCGAAATAGCGACTGTCAAAACTGTCATTGCTGTTGTCTCCCATGAAGAAGTAAAAGCCCTTTGGGACCTCAACTTCGATGCCATCAGGTGTTACCCTGATGTATTTACTCAAATCAACATTCTTGTAGATTTCCGAGAATGTGCGGTCGAACGGTACACCCAAAGGTACAGGGTACATCCCTCCAACGACTGAAAACACAAGGTTCGCAGCGTAAACATCTTTCTGTGCGAGTTTCTGCAGATACTGTCGATACGCCGTTTGGTTGTTTCTCAATCTACTCGCCTCAACGAACCAATTCAAAAGTTCAGGATATTTGAATATGCCCTCAGGTGCATAAACGATATCCTTCAACTTTTCGTTCAACTTGCCGTTCACATAGAGATGATACTTGCCATCATCTGCGAGTTTTATTTGTAGCACATCGCCTTCCTTACCGACCAATCGTTTGACGTACTTCACCCTGCCTCTGAACCTGCTGGGAGCGAACAGATCCATGAACTTATCGAAAGGTCTGAGCATCGTGAGAGCGCGCTCGTCTATGAACGGAGCCCAGAATACAACGATGTCTCCGATCTGTGGTTCTTTGACGGTATAAGTTATCTTCTCAATGAACAAGCGATCACCAATGTTTATGGTGGGTATCATCGAACCTGTTGGAACAAGCATGGTTTCGAACACATAAAGTCTCACAATCGTTGCCGCGACGATTGCATAGGCCAAAGATTTCAACCAGTCCAATGCGTATTTCCTCAATTTGTCCCTGTCCATGAACGTCACTCTCTTTTTTCCTTCAACTTGATCTTCCCTCTCACATCACGCAAATAGTAAAGTTTTGCTCTCCTTGTCTCTGCTCTCTTGACCACTTCAACTTTCTCAACAACCGGTGAATGGTACGGGAAAGTTCTTTCAACTCCTATGCCTCCACTGGCAATCTTACGAACTGTGAACGTTTTGCTCAACCCAGAACCTCTGATTCTGATGACGATCCCTTCAAAAACTTGTGTTCTTTCCTTACCAGCCTCAACAACTTTAACATGAACTTTAACGGTGTCACCAGTTCTGAACTCAGGAAGTTTCCTGTATTCACTTTTCTCGATCAACCTCACGAAGTTGTCCATGCTCACGATTCATACCTCCTCTCCTATCAATCTGTCTATGATTATTGCGGCAGCCGCCCTCACTGAGAGATGATTGTAATCAGATCTCGCTCGGACAGGCTCCAAAACGTAGTCACACATGTCGAGCAACTCTTGTGGCATACCCCAGCTCGTTCCAAAAAGCACAAGCACAGGCCTATCAGTGGACCTTACGATCTCTCTTCCCTCTTCATAACTGATGCTGTTGTTCCTCTTCTTAGCAGAAGTGAAGAACATCAACGGTTTTTTATTTGTTTCTGCCTCGATTGTTTCGATGACGTCCTCGATGTAAGACTTCAATTCAACTAACTGTAGTGCCTCTGTTCGACTGATATTTTGTTCTTTTCCGATACCATCCACCCAGTACTTCAGCACCGCTTTGACCACTTCTTGCTGTGCCGGCAAGTTCGTCACAACGTAATACTTTTTGATCCCATAGCTCCTCGCAGTTCTGGCTATATCGTGTATGTCGAGGTTCGTCACCGCGCTGGAGATTATCTTACCATCTTTTCCCAGAACCGGATAATGGATCAGGGCTATCCTGACGTCGCTCAACATACCTCACCAACTCCTGTAAGAGCCAAACCAAAGCTTTCTTTTCCTGTGTTGAAAATTCCCTTGAGAGAAACAGATCAGGTCTTCTCAAAGCTGTCAGCTTCAAACTTTCAGCCGTTCTCCACAGTTCCACCATTTCATGATCTCCACTAAGCAGAACGTCAGGTACTCGCATGCCTCTATACTCAGCAGGTCTGGTGTAATGTGGATGATCCAACAAGTCGTTGTAAAAGGAATCTCGTTTCACAGACTCTTCTTCAACTACTCCTGGGACAAACCTGCTCACTGCATCACAAATGACCATCGCTGCAAGTTCTCCCCCACTGAGCACGTAATCTCCTATCGAAATTTCCAGATCTACTAGATTCTTCACTCTTTCGTCAACACCCTCGTACCTTCCACACAATATCAAAAGATTTTTCTTTTTCGATAGCTCCATTGCAAGCTTGTTGTTCAACGTGACTCCTTGAGGTGATGTCAATACGGTATAGATTTCCCCAAACGTTCGCCCGCAATAATCATGCAATTCAAAAAAAGGTTCCGGTTTCATGACCATGCCAGGTCCACCACCGTAAGGATAATCGTCGACGATACGGTGTTTATCGTGTGTGAAATCACGAAGGTTGAGTATTTGAATGTCTAATTTTCCTTTTTCTATGGCTTGTGCTATTACTCCATATTCTTTGACAACCTTCACAAAATCTGGAAAGATCGTCGCTACGATTATCCTCATTACATCCACTCCGAAAGTTTCACCACGAGCTTTCTTTCCGGTTCGAAGCTCACCACGTATTCCTTCACCATTGGAATGAGAATCTCTCCATCTTTCGTCTTCACAACAACAACGTCGTTTGAACCGGTTTCTATAATGTCGATCACTCTGCCGAGTTTCTCACCTGCTTCGCTGTACACATCAACGTTCAAAAGCTGGTAGAAGTAATACTCGTCGGATGAAAGCTTCGGTAGCTCCTCCGTCTTGAGTAAAAGTTGCATACCAATGATTTTTTTAGCTTTCTCCAGACTGTCTATACCAGCGATTTTTAACAAATAATTCTTGCCAATCTTCTTGACTTTTTGAACGTTGACTCTGTAAATGCCGTTGCGTGTCTCGTCCTTTACGAAGACTTCTTTCAAATTGAGAAAGATCTCTTCCACATTGGTCATTGGAACAACCTTCACGTTTCCAAATAAACCATGTGTTTTTGTGATCTTTCCGATCACAATATATTCATTCACCTTACCACCCTCAAGGTGAAATCTTCGGTGTCGAACAGTGCAGACATGAGAACTTTCAGTGACTTGATCGTCCTGCCGTCCTTTCCTATGACTTGGCCTACGTCTTCCTCGTTCACAACGATCTCAAACACTTTGCCTGTGGCTTCGTTGAATTCGACGATTATGACTTCTTCAGGATGTTTAACTATACCTTTCACTATGTGCTCAAGAACTTGTTTCATTTGTTGCCTCTCTCTTGCCATACTTGATCTCGTGCACCTTCTTCAGCACGCCCGCTCTACTGAGTATATCCCTCACCGTGTCACTCGGTTGCGCACCTTTCAGGATCCACTCGACGGCTCTCTCAACATTTACCTTTATATCCGCCGGTGCGCGGAGTGGGTTGTAATAACCCAGCGACTCGATGTAAGCACCATCTCTTTTTTTTCTCGAATCAACGACCACTATCCTGTAGAATGGCATGTTCCGCTTTCCAAGCCTCGTTAATCTGATCCTTACCACGCGAACACCTCCTCAAAGCCCAAAAGGCAATTTCAACTTTCCGTGCTTCAATTTTTGCACGAGTTCTCTCATCTGCTCATAAGATTTCAAAAGTTTGTTGATGTCTTGTACAGTTGTGCCACTACCTTTTGCAATCCTAAGTTTTCTGCTCGCATTCAAGATCCTCGGATTTCTTCTTTCCTCTGGCGTCATGGAATTGATGATTGCTTCGATCTTCTTGAGTTCCTTCTCACTCGCTTCTACATCGATCTTGGGGGCACCAGGTAGCATCTCCACTATTGAAGCGAGTGGCCCAAGTTTTTTAAGTTCTCTGAGTTGCTCACGAAAATCTTCAAGTGTGAACTGAGATTGCAATAACTTCTTAGCTGTAACTTCCATCTTTTCCCTGTCGAGTTCTTTCTCAACTTTTTCTATGAGACTCAGTATGTCTCCAAGACCAAGGATTCTACCTGCGATTCTGTCCGGATAGAATGGTTCAAAAGCGTCGAGCTTCTCACCCACACCAATGAATTTGATGGGCTTCCCTGTAACATAACTTATCGAAAGAATGACACCTCCACGAGCATCTCCATCCAGCTTCGTCACAATGAAACCAGTCAATGAAAGTCTTTTATCGAACTCCGAAGCCGAATTCACAGCATCTTGACCAACCATCGCATCGACGACCATGAGTATCTCGTCTGGATCCATCATCGCCTTTATATCTTCAAGTTCCTTCATCATCTCTTCATCTATGTGGAGTCTACCAGCGGTGTCAAGCACAAGTACGTTGCAATGAAGATCTTCGGCAACTTTCAGTGCATCCTTGACGATCTTCAAAGCATTCTTCCTATCTCCACAGAAGACTGGCACATTTATGTTCTTACCAAGCTTTTCAAGCTGATCTATCGCAGCAGGTCTATAAGTATCTGCAGCAACGAGCAAAGGACTTCTACCAGATTTTCTCAAATACAAAGCCAACTTACCGGCAGTGGTGGTCTTTCCACTACCTTGAAGTCCTACGAGCATAACGACAGCTGGATGGTGCTTCAACTGCAATGGAACATTCGTACGTCCCATTATGTTTATGAGTTCATCTCTGACAATTTTGATGAATTGCTGATCCGGAGTGAAACTCTTGAGCACCTCTTCGCCGAGGGCTTTCTGTTTAACGGTTTCTATGAAATCTTTGACCACTTTATAGTTCACATCAGCTTCGAGCAGGGACAACTTCACCTGCTTCACCGCTTCACTGATGTTTTTCTCTGTTAACCTTCCTTGACCAGTTATCGCCCTGAAAACCTTCGATAGTTTTTCCTGAAGATTTTCGAACATCAGCAACACCTTTACTCATATTACGCTACCGTCGGTAAGAAATCAATTAACGCACGAAGCTTTTTCGATACGGTTAAAGCTCAATTATGTTACAAGTGTTGAACGATGAATGTGTGTGTTATTTTAATTGAAAAGAAAATATCATGAATGTATCACAAACCGATCCGAGATTTTTTCAACGAGTGTTCAACTTTTTGAGTGTTCTAAGTTAACTTATGTGCTGTATAAATTTGTTCGCATGGCGAAGTATTCAAATCCATTCAGAGCGCTTAGGAACAGAAACTATCTGTTGTTTTGGTTACCCCAGAGTGTTTCACTGATTGGAACTTGGATCGATACAACGCTCAGGGGTTGGGTTGCCGTCAACCTATTTTCAGAAAACGAAGCTGCAGGGTTCATAGGTTTGGTTGCCTTCCTGAAAGGTCTACCGACGGTGATACTCTCTCCAGTGTGCGGTGTTATGATAGACTGGTTTGGTCCCAAGAATGTTTTACTGTTCACACAAATAGCTGATGCATTGAATGCAACTTTGATGGCTTACTTGGTTCATAAAGGTGTTCTCAGTGCCCTTCAGTTGCTTTTCCTTAGCTTGGTCATGGGGATCTCCCAGGCGTTCTATTTACCTTCGCGAAACACTTTCATTGGGACCATAGTACCACGAAGCTTGTTATCAAACGCACTTGCATTACACGCAATGATATTCAATTTCGCCAGAATGATAGGTCCATCCATAGCTGGGTTCATCGTTGAATACAAAGGTATGAGCTTTGGTTTTCTAATCAATGCGATCACCTTCTTACCACTCATAGTCTCATTGTTTTTCATCAAAGGTGAAAAAGCTAACGTTCAACAACCTGAGCGAAATTTCTTTACTGACATGCGTGCAGGGGTTGTTTATATCGCATCCCACAAGGTATTACTGGTAACCTTCTTATCCTCAACAATTTATGCCGTTTTCGGGATGCCATACAGCATGCTCATGCAAGCGTTCGCAAAGAGCGCTGTGAAAACAGGGCTCGTAGGTTACGGGTTGATCATGGGGTCCATGGGCCTTGGAGCGTTGGTTGGGGCAATGCTTGCTGGTTCACTTGAAGTGGATACAGTCGTCAAATTCAGGGAAGAATATTTGATACTTTGGATAGGCTTGAGCACACTGGTTTCGTTCATGTATCCTCCTGCTGCTTTCGTGATGTCATTCGTGAACGGAGCTTCACAAACGATCTTTTTCAACACCGCTAATACGAGGACTCAATACCTTTCACCGGCGAACATGAAAGGTAGGACTATGTCGCTCTACGCTTTGATCAACAATGGAGGTTCACCCGTTGGTACTTTTCTGTTCGGCCTTTTGGGCAACAAAATTGGTATAAGGAATACATATGGTGTACTCGCTTCTGCAATGATTGCATATTTCTTGGCGAGAAAAAGTATCAAAGCTTTGCAAATCGACCTAGAGGATCTCCCTCAGATCAGATAACTTACACCGCTCACAATCACGCTTGCCAGCAGAATGTATCTCAACCAATCAATGCCTTTTTTGACTGCAAATTTAGCTCCAAACCAAGCACCCACCATGCTTCCGATGCCTAAAACGAGTCCAGCCAAAATTTGAACCTTCCCATTCAGGAGGAAGATGAGCAATGAAAAGGGTGTGTACAAAAGTACGATGAAGACCTTCAATGCGTTGTTTCGCACCAAATCAAGCCCAAGGAGGATGGCAGTGAAAAAGACGAAGAAGAAACCTACCCCAGCTTGTATGAAACCTCCATAGAAACCGATCCCAAAAAATATCAATGTCACCAGTGGAACATTGAAACGCACCTTTTGATTACCAGTCCACATGGAAGGTTTCGCAACAATGAAAAAGGCCATCATTAAAAGTAGAACGCCTACGATCCTTTTCAACAGCAACTGTGGAATGTTGATCACCACATAGCTACCCAAAATGGAACCGATGGTGGCTGGTATCGCACAGAGGAGGGAGAGTTTCACCGGCAGCACTCTGTCTTTATGAAAACTCCTCACTGCTGTGATGTTTTGCAAGAGAATCGCAATCCTGTTTGTGCCGTTCGCTACACTCAGATCCATGCCAAGCAACGTCAGAAGTGGTAGGGTGATCAAACTACCCCCACCACCAACAACGTTGAGAAAACCAGAAGCTATGCCAGAAAGAAAAACGAGAAAGTACAGCAAGGTTCAATCCCCCTTAAGATTCAGTTACTAAAACAGTCAAAAGGTCGATCAGGTTTTTCAAATCTTTCAGAGAAATGTACTCAGCTGGTGAATGAAGATATCTCACAGCCAATGTGACTGGGACCATCTGAGCTCCGAATTCCATCGCCACGGATCCGTCTGTACCACCACCAGTCACGCCTACCTGAACAGGGATAGCGTTTTTCTCGGCTAAAATGAGGATTTTTTTCATCAATTCATAACTTGCAAAAGCACTGTTATCGAGCATCCTTAAAACTGGCCCATTGCCTGGAGAGATATCACCTGTGAGGGTAGAACAACACGCGAACGAATCGATAGCGTAACAAACGTCGACGTTGTGTCTGGCGACGAAAGCTTTCGCACCCTTCAAGCCTATCTCTTCTTGAACGGTCCAGACAAAATGCACTTTTTTCGCGAGCCTTTTGTTCTTCACCTTGTTAAGAACTTCGAACAGAGCGAGACAACCGAATCTATCATCGAGCGATCTCATGGCGAGGAATTCTCGATTAAGAAAACTCGCATGTTTTTTAAACACAGCGTAATCGAGAGCTTTCACGCCGAGTGATTCGGATTCTTGTTTCGTTCTACAACCTATGTCTATCTTGAGATTCTCAGCTGATTGAGTGGATGATAAATGCGGGGGTGTTACTCCAATCACACCTTCGATCGAACCAAATTCGGTAACGATTTGTAGATGGGCACCGAGGAGTAACTTATCATCGAATCCCCCGATCTTCCTGAAGTTCAAAGTTCCATCTGAGTTGATACCCGTCACAACGAGTCCAATCTCGTCCATGTGTGCCATCAACGCTATCGTTTCGTTACCCTCACCGAGAGTGACTATCAAGTTGCCCAGATTGTCCACTTTGTACGGCACATCGAGTTGACCTATCAAAAAGTCGCGTACTTTTTCTTCCCTACCAGACACACCCGGAATGGAGCAAAGCTCGATTAATCTTTCAACCAGTTTGTCCACATTATCACCTCGAAAAGGATTGTACCAAAAAGTTCGTTTCAGTAACTATTCGATTCGTCGGAACAAATAACCAATGCGTTTGATCAGTTTTTTTATCAAAAGGATCATCGTCGCACAGAACACAATGGGAAGAGCACAGATCAAACTTGTCACAAAGGACGTCGATTTGAAGATCATGAACAACAAAGATTGAAACTGCTCGGAAAAGATCGGCAAGATGCTGATAGATGAAATCAGCAGAATGAGGCCTTGGATGGTCAAAATTTTTGTTGGATTCAGCACGCGAGAAGGATTCACTAGTTCAACCTTGGTAGGTTGTTTTAGATAGAAGAACGTACCCAACGTTGATGCGAAGCTATACAAGATGAACACAAACGGTAGTAATATGTACGCAAAAATCGGTAACGAGAACCAGACATAAAAGAACACTAACATGCCGGCAAAAATGACGCTGTAAACAAAAGATGGTATGAATAGCTTCGGTAAAAAAAGTTGAAGCTCACTCACGGGGAAAGTAGCAGGTAATGGCCAGCAGGAAAGTTCTTGCTTTGTCAGCGACGCTGCGCTATAGGAAACGTACGTACCACTTATGATTGTGACCATCAGCAAAGCTGGGACAAACGAACGTGCAACGATGGCAAGCAAGATACCGAACACCACAGGATAGATCAGAGTGAAGATGGATTGCTCGCTTCTGAAAAGCAACTTGAAATCTTTCCAAAATAAACCCCCTCCAGAGAAACTGATTTTTTTCGCTGGCTGAGCAAAACTTTTCTGTTCGAAAGTGAGCCATTCGCTCACTTGCACAGAGGCAATTAAAAGTGAAAAGCTAAAAAGTAACATGAAGAATACATACAAGGGCTCATCGATAGCTTTGACTGGCCAACCAAATATGTTCAAAGGATGTATAAAACGTTTAAGAGAAAGAGTCAGAGTATGTACATCACTGTTCAAAAGTTCCTTCGCGTAAGTTGGTAAGAATTGGCTCACCATCAGAAAAATAACAACTGTGACTATGAGACTCACAACGGTCAATCGTTTTGCCGTCGATCTGCTGAGGAACAAACCAACGAAGCAAGAAAGAAGAACGGATAATGATAGGAGCATCATCGTGAAGAGAACAGCACTCATCAATCCGAACAGTGGATGTTTACCACGAGCGAGAGCATAAGCTGGAAGCACAAACACGTACAACACGACGGGAAGCGGTTGCAAAAGCAAAGTGAGACACATTTGGTATGAGACTATAGCCCAACGTCTGATAGGCAACGCTAAAAGAAGCTGCAACTCTTCATTGCGAACGAAAGAACTCACAAGGTTTGGTATGAAGGAAACTAAGAATAGAAAACCACTCACCAATGACCACTGCATGGCCAGCAAACTTGAAAGATCATATTTTTCAATTGGAAAAGAAGAAAGGACTTTGAACATCTCAAAAAATATCGAAGCGATTGGTAAACCGAAAGCGATCGATGCGGCGAGGATGAGAACAAAACTGGGAAATCGACGCATTCTGCCGCTGGAACGGTTGAAAGTCTTCAAACCGTATTTCAAAAGTACAAGAAATTGTCTCACGTCTCTACAACTCCTTGATTATCTGCGATATATCCTCTGTCGCCGTGAGCTGCAGGAAAATGTCTTCAAGACTCGCCATTCTATCTTTCACCAAATTTCTTAATTGTTCCATGGTACCTTCCACTATGAGGATCCCTTTGTCTATTATCCCTATCCTTGAACACATTTTTTCTGCTATCTCCAAAACATGTGTGGTCATGAAGATCGTGCATCCTTCAGAAGCATACTTTTGTAAAAGTAATTTCAAAATTTTTGCAGATTTGGCATCGAGTCCCACGGTGGGTTCATCCAAAAAAATCACTTTCGGTTTCCTCATCAGCACACTTATCAGAAGTATCTTTTGTTTCATACCGTGGGACATATCGGCAATGAACTTGTCCAAATAATCGACACCAAACACTGAACAAAGCTCTTCCACCCTCTGTTGTGCTATTTTTTCGTCCATATCAAAGATCTCAGCTACAAACTTCAAAAACTCGTAACCTTTCAAATTCGAATACATGCGCGGCTCATCAGGCACGACGCCTATGGATCTTTTGATTTCTATCTCTTTGCCCCACATATCCATTCCCAAGATTTTTACAAATCCAGAGGTCGGTTTGAGAGTACCTGTGAGCATTCTGATGGTCGTAGTCTTTCCAGCACCGTTTGGACCAAGAAAGCCATATATTTCTCCTTCAAACACTCTCAAATTCAATCCTTTAACAGCACAAACCTTTCCAAAGTTTTTCACTAAATCTTTGGTTTCTATGACCACGTTCGCCAAATTCATACCTCCTACAGCTTTTCAGCCACGAGACTCGCGAGTGGAGATCTGACACCCTTTTTGAGTGTTATATGCGCAACCAATGGATTCCCCATCAATCTCGAAGCCGCGTACACCAAACCGTTGCTGTCCTTGTCTAGGTAAGGAGTATCGATCTGATATGGATCTCCCACCAGCACGATCTTAGCGTTGTTGCCAGTCCTTGTGAGAATCGTTTTCACTTCGTGCGGCGTTAAATTCTGTGCTTCATCTATGATGATGAATTGATCAGGTATGGTTCTTCCTCTTATGAAACTCAATGCTTCTATTTCCATGATTTTCTTTCTCAAAAAATCTTTCAAATTCATTCCAACTTTATCGAAGAGAAACTCAAGATTGTCCATGATAGGCTGCATCCAAGGCTGAAGTTTTTCCTCGAGTCCTCCTGGTAGATAACCTACATCTTTTCCCATTGGGATGAGGGGACGAGCCACAATTATTCGCCGATACTTTTTTTGATTGATGGTTTTTTCCAATGCACAAGCAAGCGCTATCAAAGTTTTGCCTGTACCCGCCATACCGACTATCGTCACGAGTGAAACACTGTCGTCCAACATAGCATCCATAGCATAGAGCTGTTCTTCATTCAAAGCTTGGATACCCCACACGACATTAGAGAAGTCAATGGAAAGTTTCACTGCAACTCCTTTTTTTACCTTGAAATATCCTTTAGAACTTTTGATGTATTCGTTCTCATGAAAACCATCCAATTTTTGTCCTTCGACGATCACTTCTTCAACCTCTCTGTAACCATCTGGGAGCGTAGTCAGGTTTGAACGGTCAGTGAGGTAATCCTGAGCTTCAATACCAAGTGCTGAGGCTTTCACTCTCAAACTTATATCCTTCGTGACTAGGATCGTTGGAATACTACTCGTTCTGCTCAATCTGACTACGTAAGCCAAAATCCAGTTATCGAGATACTTCGAATGGAAATACTCGATGAAGTCCCTTCTCAAATCAGTGAGGCTCATCACGAACAATGTTCCTCCGTTCTTAAGCTTGACACCCCTCGAAAGATCACCCAATTCTCTGAGCTTGTCGAGTTCCCTCACGACATGCCTCGCGGATCTGCCAACCGAGTCTGATCTTCGCTTGAGTGAATCGAGCTCCTCCAGAACAACTAAAGGTATCACCACGTTGTTATCCTCAAAGGCGTAGATGCTTTCAGGATCGTGCACTAGTACATTCGTATCTAACACATAATTTTTTACCATTCCTCACCACTCCAAGTTTTCACTAGTTCTGTCACATCCATTTCCAGTTCCTTGATCATCTTCAAGAAGACTTTTGCTGTTACGATGGCATCGTCCAACGCTCTGTGTGTCGGCTGTGGTAAGTCATAGTGTTTCGCGAGCCAAGGGAGTGTTTTTCTTTCTTTAAAGATGTACTGAGCGATTTCGTGAGTGTCAAGGAAACGAATCGTTGGAAGAAAAGTGCCGACTTCCTTGGCTGCGAAATCGAGAAAAGTCAGATCAAACTGTGCTCGATGGAAAACCATTATCGATTTAGTCATGTAAGCTTTGATCTTCTCAAAGACTTTCTCCATATCTGGAGCACTTTGAAGTTGTTGGTTGCCTATACCATGAACTTTTTCAATAACGGCTGGTATTTTTATCTTCGGATTCACCAGAGAATGGTATATCCCCCTATAGAGGATCTTACCTTTGTAGATGGGAACAAGCGCGACCTCAACGATTCGATCTCCTGACGAAGGGTCTGTTCCCGTTGTCTCAGTATCCATAGCACAAAATATATGATCGGTGAACTTGTTTCTCAAAGTATTCTCCCCTTAATATGAACATCGAGTTGCGGTAGCGGTATGACTATACCATTTTCTTCAAATTCCTTCTTTATTCTTTTTGCCAAGGCGTTGATGGCATCAAAGTAGTTTTCTTTCCTAACCCAGAAGAGTACTTCAAAATCGATTGAAGAGGACGCGAACCCACTGAAAAGAATCACATTCGCACAAGATTTTTCAACCAAAGGTTCTTCCTCAAGACACTTTTTGAGAATTTCGATCACCTTTGCAAAATCACTGTTGTAGGAAACAGAAACTCTCATGGAGAACCTTCTAGTATCACTCGGCCAGTGATTGATAAGTCTTTGATTCCACACTTGTTTGTTTGGGATCAGTACTTGCCTACCATCGAAAGTTCGCAGCACTGTATGGTTGTAGTTGATCATTTCAACTGTACCAACGATACCGTCTATCTCAACTATGTCTTCCTCGCGTAATTTTCCGGTCAAAAGGACTAATAAGCCAGAAATGAAGTTGGAGAGCGGTTCCTGTACGGCAAAGCCCACGGCTATACCACCTATACCGAGCGCAGTCAAATAAGGGATCAAACTGACCTGCCAGATATCCATGATCACAAGAACCGTCACAAGTCCAATGAGCGTTGCGAAGATCGTTCGAAGGGTATTCCTCATCCTGATCCTTTTTCCAAGCCTATCGGCAGCCTTGACTGCCGCATTGTAGATGAATTTATAGACTAGAAAAGCCACAACGATGGCTATGGCAGTTTTGATGAGTGTGACTATGGTATGCATATTCAGCGCGTACCTCCCTCCTTCGGTCAAACAAAAATAATAACATACAACCCGCTCGAGCTTCCGCTTCGAGTATAATCAGTTTGTGAGTGTAGGAGGTGGAAGATGTGAAGATCGTGGAGTCCGCACCGAACTTCAGTGAAGGTAGAAGGGAAGAAATAGTGAGGGAAATAATTGCTCAGGCTGAAGGAGTTAAGGAAGTCTGGATTTTGGACTGGTCTATGGATCCAGATCACAACAGATCTGTCGTGACGCTCGTTGGGGCACCGGAACCTTTGATTGAAGTTCTTTTCAAAATGACGAAGAAAGCTATGGAACTGATAGACATGAGAGTACACAAGGGGGAACACCCACGCATGGGTGCAACGGACGTTATACCACTGGTACCAGTGATGAACATAACAATGGAAGAATGCGTAGAACTCTCAAAAAAGCTCGGAAAAAGAATTGGTGAAGATCTGGGTATACCAGTTTTCCTGTATGAAAAATCCGCCTCAGCTTCGCACAGAGAGAATCTTTCCGAAATAAGGAAGGGGGAATTCGAAGGATTCTTTGAGAAAATAAAAGATCCTCTCTGGAAACCAGATTTTGGACCGGCTCAGGTACATCCAACTGCAGGTGTTACAGCCGTAGGTGCACGAGAGTATTTGATAGCATTCAATGTCAATCTTGGAACCAACAGGATAGAAATCGCAGAAAAAATAGCCAAAGCTGTGCGCCATATAAGTGGTGGATACAGATACGTGAAGGCGATCGCGGTGGAGTTGAAAGAAAAAGGTATAGTACAAGTTTCTATGAATATGACGAACTATAAGAAGAGCCCACTCTTTAGAGTGTTCGAAACGATAAAGCGTGAAGCGGAAAGGTATGGAGTTCCTGTGATTGGAAGCGAAATCATAGGAATGGTACCGATTCAAGCGATGCTTGAAGTTGCACAGTTCTACCTGCAGATAGACGATTTCAATGTGAACCGAATCATAGAGACCAAGATTCTAGAGATCCTTGCCAAAAAGTTGGAAGGGGAAGAAAAATGATACAGCTTCTTGTCTTTGCGAAAAAACTTTACACACCCACTGGCGTCACTGCCAAGGTCGGACAATATATGTCCAAACTGAGTATTTTGGAAGACATCTATATCTGGATTGAGGACGGTCGGATAGTTGAACTTGCTTCCAAGATGCCAAAAAGCTTTGTACGGTTCATAGAAGCTGACCTAGTGGTGCCTGGCTTTGTGGATTGCCATACTCACGTTCCCTTCTATGGTTTCAGAGAAAACGATTTTCTCAAACGTGTCGGTGGTATCAGCTATCTTCAACTTCACAGCTCAGGCGGTGGTTTGTACGAAACAGTGGAAAAGGTTAGACGGGCCTCGGAGAAGGACCTTGTAAGATTCAATCTGAAAATTCTCAGCCATTTGCTGAAGAAGGGCGTCACAACCATAGAGTGCAAAAGCGGTTATGGACTCGATAGAGAGAGTGAATTGAAACAATTGAAAGTTATACACACGTTGTCTAAGATTGTGCCTCAGGATATAGTCGCTACGTTCATGGGAGCACACGCCATCCCAAAAGGTGTAACCGAAAAAGACTACGTGAATCTTTTGATAGAGATGTTGAACGAGGTGAAACAGTACACTGGTTTTGTGGATATCTTCTGTGACAGAGGTGCTTTCGATGTGGAATCCGCAAAGATGTATTTGCTCAAAGCTGTTGAAAAAGGTTTTAAGGTGCGCGTGCACGCGGATGAACTTGAAAGCATTGGTGCAAGCAAGTTAGCCGCCGAACTTGGAGCAGTTTCCGCGGATCATTTGTTGAAGATAGACGATGAATCGATCAAAGCTTTATCGAAAGCTGGTACTGTGGCTGTGCTTATGCCTGCCACGAGTTTCCATTTGAACGAGAACTATGCTCCAGCCAGAAAACTCATTGAATACAATGTACCAGTAGCTCTCGCTAGTGATTTGAACCCTGGATCCAGTCCGACGCTCGAGCCAAGTTTAGTCATGCACCTAGCTGTGAGGTATTTGAAGATGACGCCAGAAGAGGTTCTAACAGCTTACACTTTGAACGCTTCGCATGTTCTCGGTTTGGCGGACAAGCTTGGAACTTTGGAAATTGGGAAACAAGCGGACTTGGTTTTGTACGATGAAGTAGACCTTTTGACGTTACCTTACATGGTAGGTTTGATGCCTAAAGCTGTTGTGAAAAGGGGTCAAGTGTTTGAAAATTAATGTGATTGTTCTTGGAAAAATGAAGGGTTTCGCACGCATGGCAGTAGAAGAGTACAAAAAGATGCTCTCTCAATTTGTTGACGTAGAACTGATAGAATTAGGACACGATAACGTTGAAAACGAATCTACGCTGAAAAAGGACGCAATGAAAGTGCTTAGAATACTCAAGAACGATGATTACGTCGTATTGTTGGACGAACGTGGTGTTAGTTACGATTCTGTTTCGTTCGCACATCATTTGTGGGATCTTTTGGTGAGAAATGGAAAGATCATTTTTATCGTGGGAGGACCCTTCGGAGTCGATCAAAATTTGAAAAAAAGAGCAAACGAGTTGGTTTCTCTTTCGAGCATGACTTTAACACATCGCCTTGCGACCATAGTTCTGCTGGAACAGTTGTTCAGAAGTTTTAAGATACTGAACAACCAGAGGTACCATTACTGATTTGGGAGGGAGAGAACTGGTGGAGGATCCATACAGTAGTCTGTTCCAACTGCTAGCCATGATCACTTTACTCACACTTTCAGGAATTTTCTCCGCTTCGGAGACTGCTCTCACTTCCTTGAGTCGATTGAAACTCATCAAGAAAGGTGAACAAGAATCGATACACCGTGTCAACCGTATGTTGACGGCTGTTCTCATAATGAACAACTTCGTCAACCTCATGCTCTCATCAGTTGCAACTCTGCTGTTCGTTAAATTGTTCAAAGATGTCAACCAAGGAGTTGTTGCACTGCTTGGAACCGTGTTCGTCACCTTTGTTGTGCTTGTGTTCGGTGAGATTTCTCCGAAGATATACGCGAGAGAGTATGCAGAACGCATCTATGGTTGGTCTGAGAAATTGCTCCGTTTCCTTGAGCGTCTCCTTTCTCCAGTCATTAAGCCGTTACTCTTCCTGAGTAATCTCACCGTCAAACTTTTTGGTGGAGAAGCCATGGAAGATGCCCCGTTCATAACATCTGAAGACATTCTCAACGCTGTGAGTGCTGGTACTGAGGATGGAACGATAGGAAAACAGGAAGGAATGATAGTCGAGCGGACATTCAAGATGAGCGAGACAGCCATAAAAGAAATCATGACACCCAGGGTAGATGTGGTGGCAATAGAGGAAAGTGCAACAATTGAAGAGTTCATCAGACTGGTGAACAAAGAAGGTTATTCACGTATACCCGTTTTCAAAGAAGACATCGACGACATAGTGGGTATCTGTTATGTCAAAGACGCTGTGGGCCTCGTAGAGCAGTTTGGGTGGGACAGCATTAAAACCAAGAAAGTTGCCGAAATCATGCGCGAACCAATTTTCGTTCCAGAAACTATGAGAATAAGTACGCTTTTAAGAATTTTTAAAGAAAAAAAGATGCATATGGCAGTCGTGGTTGATGAATTCGGAGGTACGGCTGGTATCGTGACGTTGGAAGACATACTTGAGGAATTGATCGGCGAGATCATGGATGAGTACGACTACGATGAAACGAGTAATATAAGAAAAGTTTCTGAAAACACTTATATGGTGAAGGGCACCACTCCATTGAACGATATAGAGCGTGAACTGGGTGTAGAATTCCCAGAAACTGAGCATGAAACGCTCGCGGGATATCTCTTAGAACAGTTTGAAAGGATACCGTCTGTCGGTGAAGAGCTCGATTTGAATGGTTTTCATTTCAAAATTGTGGCTGCAACGAAGAGCAAGATCGAGAGAGTTCTGATGAGCATAAAAAGGAGAGAAAAAGATGAACGAAGCGAAGCTGATAGAAAAAGCAATTGAAGCTATGAACAGAGCTTATGCACCGTATTCCAATTTCAAGGTTGGAGCAGCCCTTTTGACCAAATCTGGGAAGATCTTCGTCGGTTGCAACGTGGAGAATGCTTCCTTTGGGTTAACCATATGTGCAGAACGCGTGGCGATCTTCTCTGCCGTGACGGCAGGAGAAACTCAATTCGAAAAGCTCGTGATCGTTGCAGATACAAATCTTCCAGTCAGCCCGTGCGGTGCATGTAGACAAGTGATGAGCGAATTTGGAGATTTCGAGGTTTTGCTAACCAATAGGAGAGGTGATATAATGAAAACGCGCGTTTCGGAACTCTTACCTCATGCGTTCAAATTCGAGGGGAGATAAATTTGAAGTCGGGCTTTGTAACGATTGTGGGGAGACCAAACGTTGGCAAGTCTAGCTTAATAAATACCTTCATGGGAAGGAAAGTGCTCATTGTGACTGAAAAACCTCAAACGACGCGAAATCGAATTCGTTGTATCTACACAGATTCAGACCATCAAATAATCTTCATAGATACACCCGGAATTCACAAACCTTTGCACAGGCTGGGACACTTTATGGTGGAAGCAGCTGTGCAAGCGATGAAGAGTGTAGATCTTATATTGTTCGTTATCGATGCTACGAAAGGCTGGGGTGAGCCGGAAGAACAAATATTGGAACTTTTAAGGTCTTCTAAGAACAAAAGCTTTCTTGTGATCAACAAAATAGACATTGCAGAAGATTATCAACGTTTGGCTGAGTTTGCACAACAAAAACACAGTTTCGAAGGGATCTTCTTCACAAGCGTTGTGAAAAATGAAGGTGTGATGGAACTCTTCGAAGCCATCAAACAAGCTTTACCTGAGGGACCCATGTACTTCCCACCTGATACTGTTACCGATCGACCTCTCTCTTTCCAGTTCTCAGAGATCATCCGTGAAAAAGTATTGTTACTCACGAGAGATGAAGTACCTCATTGTGTTGCAGTGATCATTGACGAAGTCGTTGAGAGAGAAAATGGTGTCGTTTACATTGCTGGAACAATATATGTCGAGAGGGACTCTCAAAAGGGTATCCTGATAGGCAAGGATGGAAAAATGATCAAGCAAATTGGCACACTTGCAAGATTGGAAATAGAAGCACTGTTAGGTAAAAAGGTTTACCTTGATTTACACGTGAAAGTCAAGAAAAACTGGAGAGATAAAGATTTCATCATTCTGAACGAAATTGGTATGAAAGATGATTTACAGTGAGGTGTTTCACTTGCCGAAGCTCTACATAAACCTTTCGAAAGTGGCGAGCAACGCAGAAAAGATTCAAAGAATGCTTTCGAAATATCAAATCGAACTGGTGGGTGTAACGAAGGTAACTTTGGGTGATCCATTCGTTGCAGAAGCGCTCCGCAAAGTGGGTGTTAAAATCCTGGGTGAGTCCAGAATACAAAATATTGAAAGACTCTTGAAAAACGGTGTGAGCGGACCATTCATGATGCTCAGAATTCCCCAAATCAGCGAACTTGAGAGCGTCGTCGAATTGTGCGATTATGTTTTAGTTTCTGAACTTGAAGTGGTGAAAAAAATAGAAGAGCTTTGCCGAGTGAAAAAACGAAGAGTGAAACTAATTTACATGGTGGATTTGGGTGATCTTCGAGAAGGTGTGTGGTACGAGAGAGCTGTGGAAGAAATCACTGAAGCCGAAGGGTTGTGTGACTGGGCCGAGTTGTGTGGCGTAGGTACTAATCTCGGTTGCTACGGTGGGGTTCTAACCAATGAGGAAAACATGAATTTGTTGTTGAAAATCAGAAACGCTGTTGAGGAAAAGATAAGGAGAGAATTGTCTATTGTTTCTGGGGGTAACACTTCAGCTTTGAAACTCGCTGAAGAGGGAAAACTTCCATTCGGTGTGAACCAGTTCAGGGTTGGAGAAGCGATCTATCTAGGTACAGATGTCACGAACAACAGAGAGATTGACTGGCTTGAGAAAGACGCTTTCATTTTAGAAGCTGAAGTGATCGAAGTGAAGATCAAACCATCTATACCTGTGGGTCAAGTAGGATTCGACGCTTTTGGAAGGCGTCCAAATTTCGTCGACAGAGGTTGGAGAAAGAAAGCTATTCTTGCTCTCGGAGAGCAAGACACGGTGCCTGGCCATTTGAAACCATTGCAAAATGGAGCAATCGTTCTACACGCATCGAGCGATCATACAATAGTTGACGTCACTGAGCTGAACCACCATGTGAAAGTGGGAGATGTGATGAGATTCAGACTCAGTTACGCTGGGCTTTTGAGGGCCATGACAAGTCCTCACGTGGAAAAAGTTTATGTATGAAGGGGGATTCTCCTATGGCGTTCTTGGATGAAAATTATCTTTTGACCAGCGAAACCGCGAAGGAACTCTACCAATTGGTGAAAGATCTTCCCATCGTAGATGCACACAACCACAGTGACGCAAGGGAAATCGTCGAGAACAAAGGTTGGAAGGATATATGGGAAGTGGAAGCTGCGACTGACCATTATGTTTGGGAACTGATGAGGAGGAGTGGTATATCCGAGGAAAAGATCACGGGAACAGCGAGCAATTATGAAAAATGGCTTGCACTCGCTGAAGTCTTTCCAAGATTCGTTGGAAATCCCACTTACGAATGGATACATCTGGACTTGAGACGGCGTTTCGGTATTGACGAAATTATTCGCAAAGACACAGCAGAGATCATCTGGAACAAGGCGAAAGAAAAATTGAAAAGTGAAGATATGAAACCTCAGAAGCTTTTGAAGAACATGGGAGTCGAAATCATGTGCACAACCAACGATCCTGCAGAAAATCTGCTCTACCATGAGCTCGCACGTGAAAGATTGGAGGGTATAAAGATACTTCCCACGTGGCGACCCGACAGATTTTGCAAAGTTCATTCACCCGATTTCAAAAAATTCATTTTGCAACTCGAACAGCGAACAAACATTTCGATCGCGAACTTTCACAACTTCGTCGATGCTTTGAAAAAAACGCACGATCGCTTCAATGAACTCGGATGCGTTTGTAGTGACCACGCCTTGCTCGAGCCATTAGTACACAGGGTTGATGAAAAGAAGGCAGCTCAGATTTTCGAAAAAGCTCTTAAGACACCGACTTCTTACGAAGAGCATTTAGAATTCCAATCTCACATGATCTACGTCTTCGCTGAATTAGACAGTGAGAAAAACTGGACTATGCAACTTCATATAGGTGCCATGAGAGATTACAGAACTAAGCTTTTCGAGAAACTCGGCCCAGACAGCGGCGGTGACATCATCGCAGGTTTCGTTGACGTGGCTAGAGGTATGAAAGAGTTTTTCAACGATTTTGATGGAAAAACGAAAATTGTTCTTTATTGCATGGACACGAGTTATCTGTCCGTGATGGCTACCATAGCGAGATCTTTCGAAAATGTTTTTCTTGGAGCACCTTGGTGGTTCAACGATAGTCCGTTTGGGATGAGATACCAGCTCGAATACATTGCCTCGGTAGACCTATTGAGCAACTTGGTTGGTATGGTGACGGACTCGAGGAAACTGATGTCTTATGGCTCACGCACAGAAATGTTCAGAAGAGTTCTTTGCGATGTGGTTGGAACGATGGTCGAGAGGGGACAGATACCTTTGAGGGAAGCCATAGAAGTATGCACAGAGCTTTGTTATAAAAGACCCAAATCGTTTTTCTTTGGGGGTTGATCAGCGTGGAATTCAGTGATAAAGATAGGAAAAAGATAGAAGAGAAATTGAAAGAAGGATATAACCTCATTGAGATCATAATCAAAGATAGGAATCGTTACGCCATTCTCGAGAAAAATGAGAATTACATTGCTCTAAAACTTTCAAAACTACCAAAAAGTGCTGAAAACGAACAGAAAGAATAACACCAACGTGTGTAAGAACTCAAACGTCGATGAGTGATTCAATGAGTTTCATCTGAGATCTCGAGCGTATTCTGATGGCATGCAAAGGATCTTTCCAATCTTCAGGTCGAACAAGCGCGAAGAGTTCGTAGGTTTTACCACCATGGCGGTGTCGAGTCCTTTACTCGTTCCTCCACAAGCAATGATCCATTCATCGGTTCTCACCAATCCAGCATCCGTTGCCATCAACGTTATCTCGACACAAACCTTTACCCCTTGACTAAAAAGCCTCAGCGCATCTGCAACTATCTCGGCAACGTGTATACCGCCATATTCCCTTCTGAAAGCCCTCTCCACGCTCGACAATGCGTGAGTTGCTGTGTGAACAACGTGCCCCATCTCAACAAGTTTTCTCTTGATCTCCGGCGAGAACTCATCGCAGTTTGGTTCTTTAAAGCCAACATGGTGTGTTATAACGATGAGCTTTACCCCTTTTGGAACCATTTCCAACGCTTTTTGGGCGCTGTAGCCCCGTGAAGATGCTAATAACACTTTCTTAGAATTTATTTTCAAAGCTTCCTCAAAGGCTATTCTCAAAGTTGCCTCAGTGTTGACCTCGCCTTCATCTTTGAACAACACCATGGGTTTCTCACCTCCTGATATACTAATAGTACCAAATGCGAACAAAATGGAGGTGAATTTCTTGGAAAAGATTTCAGTGGAAGATCTGCTCAAATTCAAATTCGTTTCAAACTTGGTTGTTTCACCAGATGCAAAAAAAGTGGTTTTCGTCGTGCACGAGATGAACGAACGAGATAACACTTACAACTCTAACCTTTGGATTTACGACGTCGAGAGAGAAAGGCTCTTTCAACTCACCTCTTCTAATTCCGACAGTTTGCCAATCTGGCTGGACGAATCTTCGATCCTGTTCACATCGATGAGAGATGAAAAAGACAAAAGGCGGAAAGAAAGTGGAGAACCGCTCACAGTTTTCTACATCATCGATGTGAATGGAGGAGAAGCTAAACGAGCTTTCGAAGTCCCTTTTTATGTCAAACAACTGAAGAAAATGAACGAAAATTTCCTTTTGTTCACAGCTTTGTACGATCATAGGCTCGGAGACTTTTCGAAGATGTCGAACGAAGAGAAAGAAAAAATCCTCAAGTTTCTGAAAGAAGAAAAAGATTATGAAGTGTTGGATGAGATACCTTTCTGGTCCAACGGTTCTGGATTTACTAACAAAAAGAGGATAAGATTATACACCTACGATCTCAGGTCCAACCAAATACGAGCCGTGAGCGACGAACTATCGAACGTGGAATACTTTTCGGACAGCGAAGACGGTAAAACGATTCTCTACACGGCTAACAGGTTTGAAAACGTCATGGTGAGGAGCAATGATCTTTACCTTTACGATTTAGAAAAGGATAGATCCACTAGACTAACCCACACGGAGGGGTTCAGATACTTCTTTGCCGAGCCGTTCAACGGTCATCTCGTCTTCGCCGGCAGCGATATGAAAAATTATGGAATCAATGAAAATCCCAAATTCTACTTGCTCGATCCTTCGTCAGGAACGGTCAAGTTGATCACACCAGATTTCGATGCGAGTCTATACAACAGTGTGAACAGTGACTGCAGGTATGGTTCACTCAGGACAATCAAAGTCGATCAAGGATTCCTCTACTTTGTGAGTACGCAATGGCACAGTTGCCAACTTTACAGGCTGGATCTTTCCGGCAAGATAGAAAAACTCACCGAAACGGAAGGTTCAGTGGATGGTTTCGACGTCGTTCGTGGAAGGATCTTCTTCGTTGGTATGAAAAATCTGAAACTCCAGGAAATCTATGAACTTTCCGGTGAAGAAAGACAAATCACATTTTTCAACGAGTGGGTTCAAAAAGAAAGATCCATTTCGAAACCAGAACGCTTTACTTTTACGAGTGAGGATGGGACACTCCTGGAAGGTTGGGTAATGAAACCGATAGGCTTTCAGCCCGAAAAGAAATATCCCGCAATTTTGCAGATACACGGTGGACCAAAAACAGTTTATGGTGAAGTTTTCTTCCACGAAATGCAATTACTCGCAAATGAAGGCTACTTCGTGTTGTACTGTAATCCTCGAGGCAGTGACGGGAGAGGAAACGCATTCGCAGATATACGTGGAAAATACGGAACTATAGATTATGAGGACATAATGAGTTTCTTGAATGAATCACTGAAGAGATATCCTTTCATCGATGAGACAAGAATCGGTGTGATTGGCGGTTCTTATGGGGGATTCATGACTAACTGGATCGTTGGACATACGGATCGTTTCAAAGCAGCTGTTTCTGACAGAAGCATCGCGAATTGGATAAGCAAGTTCGGCACCACGGACATCGGTTATTTCTTCGTGGAAGATCAGCACATCGCAACGCCTTGGAGCAATTTTGAAAAACTCTGGTTTCACTCACCAATGAAGTACGCCGATAAAGCGAAGACTCCTACACTTTTCATCCATTCCGAAGAAGATTACAGGTGCTGGCTGGTTGAAGGATTACAAATGTTCACATCGTTGAAGTTCCACGGTGTCGATGCAAAGCTCGTCATGTTCAGAGGTGAAAATCACGAATTGAGTAGAAGTGGAAAACCACTACACAGGATCAGAAGATTGAAAGAAATCGTTGGTTGGTTCAACAAACATCTAAAATGAGGGGGCAGCATGCCCCTTCATTTTAGGAAAGATATCAGCGTGGTATCATCACGTCGATCGACGTTCTGATTGATCATGTTCACGTTTATTTTCGATCCTCACCGGTGTTGATGAGAACGTGATCTGGCTTTCCTAAAGATTGCCATTCTGCATAGTTAGCGAATATTGACCGAAGCTGATTTTGCAGAAGCTGAATTCTTCATCCAATCAGTAGACCTTTTGTGCGTTAAGATCACCACAGTTGGATTGGCTCGGTCAGTTTCGAAGAGTGCCAAGAGCATGTGTGAAACACCTCCGGCTCGATCGA
Organism: Pseudothermotoga sp.; assembly: GCA_025060105.1. Taxonomy (NCBI): domain Bacteria; kingdom Thermotogati; phylum Thermotogota; class Thermotogae; order Thermotogales; family Thermotogaceae; genus Pseudothermotoga; species Pseudothermotoga sp. The sequence continues at coordinate 35,221 of JANXCS010000007.1, forward strand.
TCATTCTTCCTGTGATATCTCATAGATGATCGTACTTTGCGTAAATGACTGAGTTACATGATACCGCTTGCGCATTTGTTGATAGTCTGAACTGATTTTTGATCTATCTTGACAGGTTAAAGTCCAACACAATCGAGCCACCTGGTTCAACGTGGAATCTTTGCAAAGGACACTTCAACGATCTTGAGCTCACCCTGGGTGGGTGTGATTCACCGTTGGTAGTTATCGTTGTATTCGAAATATTCAATATCAATTGACCGTAAGCTTCCATCGGTACCTCGCCAACTCGAATTTCCGTTCCAACGAAAGAAAATTAACCACTGTTGGTTCGTCGTTTATCATCATCGTTTCTTCCTCGTTCAACAGTAAAATTTATCGATTGGAAGAACCTTATCTATGAGATGCACACCGATCTCATCCGACTGTTGACTCTGCGACTGTTCTTCATAGAATCTTTAGAATCTTTAGAATCTTTAGCTTTGTTGAACAATCAGACTAAAACACGCAATCGTTAGGAAGATAACAACTAAACTCGTCAAGAAGAGTGTTTTGAACACACTGGTCATTCCCTTCAAATAATAACAAATGCATTTTATTGAAGTTTCACCAAGAAGTTGTTCCAATCGGTACCAACTCAGTTACAATAGAATAGTAAATGGGAGGGATGCTATGAGGGAGATGACGAAGAAATTCCTTGAGGATGCTTTCGCGGGTGAAAGCATGGCACACATGAAGTATCTCATCTTCGCAGACGAGGCTGAAAAGAAGGGATTAAAAAATCTCGCTAACCTTTTCAAGGCCATCGCATATGCAGAGTTCGTTCATGCGCGAAATCATTACAGAGAACTCGGAAAAATCTATCAGCAACTGGAACAAAACGTTCAACAATGTATTGATGGTGAAACCTTTGAAATCAACGAAATGTATCCAGTCTACAACCACACAGCACAATTTCAAGGAGAAAAGGGAGCTGAGAGATCCACGCGTTTTGCTTGGGAAGCTGAAAAGATCCATGCAGAGATGTACAAACTCGCCAAGAAACTTGTCGAAGAAGGCAAAGATTATGCGACCAGTAGGATCTATATCTGTCCAGTTTGTGGTCACACGGTGGAGAATGAACCACCGGAAAAGTGCCCTGTTTGTGGGGCTCCGAAGAGTTCTTACGTTTCTTTCTCCGCATGAAAGGAGGTTTTGAAGATGCCCTTGTCGCAGTTCATAAAGACTGAAGATTTCAAGAAAGAAAAGCATGTTCCAGTGATCGAGGCACCAGACAAAGTGAAGGCCAACGAGAAAGTTGAGATCACGGTAACAGTTGGTAAAGAGATCCCTCATCCCAACACGACCGAGCACCACATAAGTTGGATCAAGTTGTTCTTCCAACCTGATGGGGATCCTTACGTTTACGAGGTGGGTAACTACGAGTTTTTGTCTCATGGAGCCACGGTGAAGGGACCAAACACGGGCGCTGTCTATACAGAACCTTGCATCAAAACGTTTGTAAAGCTTTCCCAACCTGGTACTCTCATCGCACTTTCTTACTGCAACATACACGGTCTGTGGGAGAGTAGTAAGAGGATCGCGATCGAGTGAGGCCTCCTTGGGCCTCACTTTTCCGATTCGAGTTCTCTAGGGTATGGATTCAAATATTTTTGGTTCAGAAGATAGTTGTCCTCAAAATTCAGTGCATAGATTCGAAAAACTTCCCTGATCGTTTTCAAGCTGATCTTCCCTCGCGAAAATTCTTCCAACAGCCTAGACATGTTCTCCTGCTCTTTCTCCCTCAGCTTTTCTTTCAAATGTGAATAGAGATGCTGTAATACATTGTAATGCTTACCCAATGTTGGTTTGACCGAGAAAGCTTTATTGAAAAGTTCGCTGTAAAGCGACACGATTTCCTTCATGGGAGCAACTTTCAAATTGGAGACCAATTTTCCAAGCTGCCGCAACAGGGAGGGACTATGTGCCATGAGTAAATATTTGTAACTTTCATGGAACTGGACCAGTTCTAGTTTATTGAATGATCTTGATTTCAAATCTGCACTCGAAAAAATTCTGGTCAAGAAATGCTCACGAATCCAATAGCTTTTCAACCTACCTTCGTCAGCGAATGCTGAATTGGGGAACTTCTCCATAGCCAACTCTGCAAAAATTCCGACAGTTTTTATAACAATCTTTTCTCCACGCAGGATTTTGTACGCAACAGCATCAGCGATGGCGCACGATGGAGATTTTTTCTTCAGCACGAATCCATCGATCTCTTTGAGTTGATTCAGAAAAACTTCACTGAACATTTTGATCGAATCTGTCACATCTCGACCCATGTCGGTTTGAATCACACGCTTTTCATCGTTCTGGAAAACTATCTTGATCGCAGGCCTAGGAACCCCAAAACCAGCACCAACTTCCGGGCATACTTTCACAACTTCAACATATTTGGAAAGTTTTTCACAGAACTCATCTTTGATCAGCTGGCCATTGTACCTAACTGGCTCAAAATTCAAACAAGCCGAGAAAACCACCTTTGGTCTTGCAAAAACCTCTCGCACATTGCCCACCTCCAATTGTTATGGCGAGCCAAATGTATAATTTACTAGTGGTAAGGTGCATCACCACAAAAAGTCGTTTTAAATAGAGACAATGATCCTTCTTGAGCTGTTCCTCAGAATTATTTTAGAATTTTCTCATGAACATGAATACAAATTTAAATACAAATTTAACGGTATAAGAATACATTTGTGGCGGAAGATCTTCAAAGAGGAGGGGTGAAGTGTGAAGAAGTTACTCACAGTTTTATTGTTGTTCGCCTCCATCGTGTTAGTCCTTGCACACGTAAAAAACGTCATCTATTTCATAGGTGATGGCATGGGTTTCAACCACGTTTACTTGGCAAGCATTCTCGAAGGACGACCTCTCAACATGATGAAAACTCAATATGTAGGCATAGTGAGAACTTTCTCGGCCAATACGTGGGTCACGGACTCAGCAGCTGCCGGTACAGCTTTGGCGTCTGGATTCAAGACGAAAAACGGTATGATTGGTATGCTACCCAACGGTGAACCTGTACCTTCCATAGCCGAAGTACTCAAATCCTACGGTGTTAAGGTGGGAATAGTTGTTACGTGTAGAATCACTCACGCTACCCCTGCCGCTTTTTATGGTCACGTGCCAGACAGAGACATGGAAAACGAGCTAGCTGAACAGTTGATTAAGAGTGATTTCGATGTGATCATGGGTGGTGGTTTGAGACACTTCATACCCGCCTCAGTCAAGGGAAGCAGCAGGAAAGATGAAAAAGACTTGTTGGCACTAGCCAAGGAAAGAGGCTACACGTTGGTCACGAAAAAGAGTGAGCTGGCACAGATCACTTCAGGAAAGGTCCTTGCACTTTTTGCCTCGAGTCACCTCGCTCCAGCGAGCGAGCGTACGGGTGAACAACCTATGCTCTACGAAATGGTTCAAAAGGCTCTCGAACTACTTTCAAAGGATGGTGAACCCTTCTTCCTCATGGTGGAAGGTTCCCAAATCGATTGGGAAGCTCACGGTAACGACCCATATGGTGTGTGGAAGGAAGTTGTAGAATTCGACAAAGCAATCGGTGTGGCTCTCGAATTTGCGAAGAAAAATCCTGACACTCTTATCATCGTCACATCTGACCATGAAACTGGAGGACTTTCTACTTCTACTGGTACGTATATGCTGGAAGTCGAAAAGCTGAGAAAATTCAAGGCGAACACCGATTGGTTCCTTGCCAGGTACAACATAGACGAGAAGCAAAAATTTTTGGCTGGAGTGAAAGAATACTACGACATTGAGATGACAGATGAAGAGTATGAACAACTTTTGAACATCAAGAAGACCGCTAAAACCGCTTATGACTTGCCCAATGCTTTTGGAAGATACATCAGTTCGAAAGCATTGCTCGGCTGGACTACGTTCGATCATACGGGTGATCCCGTTCCCCTGTTCGCTTTTGGTCCAGGTGCGGAACACTTCACAGGTTGGCTTGACAATACAGACATTCCACGCACCATTGCAAGGTTGATGGGCTATCCTCTCACCTATCCAATCCAAAAAGAACCAATCATTACAGGGCCTGTGTTGTACTGATCTTGAAATGGAACAGTGGGTGGGCGCACGCCCACCTTTTTGTTAACTCAACACGTTTTTCAGAGAAAACGAGAGTTTTTCTGAAATTAAAAGGAATATCTTCCAAGATTTCGTTGTTTTTACTCTTTATTCATTTATTTCCCGTGTCTATTGATGTTGACAAGATATATTTCTGTATGGTTAATTTAAATTCGGAAGTTGCCGGTAACGTTACCGATAATCTAAAAGGGGGGATATTTCTATGAGGAAACTGCTCGTACTGTTCTTCGTATTGTTCACGCTCTTACTCTTCGCAAAAGAACGCATAGTGATCAACAGTTACATGTCAGATCCTGCGCCCAGAAAGGCTTTGGCAGAACTCGTTGAGATGTTTCAGAAGAAATATCCAGAGTACGAAGTAGTCGTGAACACCTTTGCTCATGAAGATTTCAAAGTGCTTCTGAGAACGTGGCTCGCTTCACCGAAAGGTACAGCAGATGTGGTGACATGGTTCGCTGGAGAGAGAATGCGCTATTTTGCACAAATGAATCTCATCACACCGGTGGAAGAAGTATTCAAAGGAGCCAAATGGGAAGATTTCTTCCCCGCATCCTTTAAAAGCACATGTTCCTACAAAGACAAGATCTATTTTATACCACAAAGCTGGTATTGGTGGGGCGTGTATTATAGGAAATCAGTGTTTGAAAAGCTTGGGATCAAGGAACCAAAAACCTGGGACGAGTTCCTGCAAGTTTGTGAAACGCTGAAGAAAAACGGTATCGTACCCATAGCGATTGGAACCAAATTTCCATGGACGGCCGCAGGATGGTTCGACATATTGAACTTGAGGATCAACGGCTTAGACTACCACATAGCGCTCACTGCTGGTGAGGTTCCTTACACTGATCCAAAACTCATGAAGGTCTTCGAGTATTGGAGTCAGATCATAGACAAAGGATACTTGTTACCAAACCACACAGCTTACGAATGGCAAGAAGCAGCCACTTTCCTGTTCAGGGGCCAGGCGGGTATGTACTACATGGGTCAGTTCATAAAGGACGTCGCTCCAGCTGAAGTTAAAGACGATTTAGATTTCTTCAGATTCCCAATCATTGATCCCTCTATACCCCTCTATGAAGAAACACCTATCGACGGTTTCATGATTCCAGCAAATGCTCCAAACAAGAATGGAGCTATAGCATTCTTGAGATTCATCGCCTCGAAAGAAGCGCAGGAAAAGTTCGCTAAGGATCTTGGAAGACTTGCTGCTAACGTGGCAGTTGCGCCTCCGGACGATCACGCGAGAAAAGGTCTCGACATGATTCTAGCTTCTTCTGGTGTGGCACAGTTCTACGATAGGGATACCAATCCAGAGATGGCCGAGGTCGGTATGAACGCATTCATCGAATTCATGCTCAATCCAAAAAGAATTTCTGACATACTGAGAAAACTCGAAAGTGAGAGAAAAAGAATCTACGCTAAATGATCTTTCCCCACGGGCCGAGTGCCCGTGGGTTTTCGAGGTGAAAGAATGAGAAAGAGATTGACACCTTATCTTTTCTTGACGGGGCCTTTAGCCCTGTATTTCATCTGGGTCATCTATCCCATCTTTCGTACTTTCATAGTGAGCTTCACACGTTGGGACGGTATGACTAAGGAAAAGTTCGTTGGTTTAGACAACTTTGTGTTGTTGTTCAATGATCGGTATTTTATTTTGTCTTTGATCAACAATTTCAAATGGATGATCGGTTTTGTGATCTTGTCGATACCACTTGGCTTGTTATTCGCGATGTTGATGGATCAAAAATATCCAGGTCACAAAGTGTACAAGTCACTCATCTATCTCCCCATGGCTCTATCTTTCGTCGTTATAGGTCAAATATGGTCATGGATACTCGAACCTACCGGGGGGATAGTGAACAGTTTTCTAAGATACATAGGACTTGGGACCCTTGCAAAGCCGTGGTTGAGCGATCCAAAGATTGTCACGTACTCTCTGATCTGGGCTGCACTGTGGAGACAGATACCTTACGCGATGGTGCTCTTTCTTGCAGGACTTCAAAGTGTCAATAAAGAGCACGTAGAGGCGGCTATCGTTGACGGTGCTAATGCGTTTCAAAGGTTTTGGTACGTGATACTCCCAGAACTCAGACCGGCCTTGGTCATAGCAGTGACGGTGAACATCATTGATTCCCTGAGAGCTTTCGACATAGTTTTCGTCATGACGCGTGGTGGACCATTCTATTCATCCAGTGTGATGGCGAATTACATGTACATACAAGCATTCCACAATTACAGAATGGGTTACGGTGCGGCCATAGCTGTGGTACAGTTCCTCATCACGCTTGGTTTCATCCTTGTCTACGTTCTCAACGTACTCAAGAGGGAGGAAAGGTTATGAAAAGAAAATGGAAAGCCGTTGCCTTCTATGCGCTGTGTACTTTGATAGCTATCATCTGGATGGTACCATTCATGGTCGCGATCTTCACATCTTTCAAAACCATGGATGAGATCTTCATGCTCAGGAATTTTTGGTCTCCGCCCAAAACGTGGACGTTCGAAAATTTCAAAATTGCTTGGAGAGAAGGAAGAATGGGACGTTATTTTTTCAATACAGCTATCGTAACGTCTGTCTCGGTGGCCGGTACGCTTTTCCTCTCCAGTCTCAGTGCTTACGCGTTGGCTTGGTACGAGTTCAAGTTTCGAACGGCGATTCTCATGGTTTTCGTCGCTGGTATGCTCATACCCTTTCAAATGCTGCTCATACCGGTATACAGATTCTCTGTTGTGACTGGACTATATGATACTTTGATCGGTGTTATCCTGTTCCACGTTGCTTTTCAGCTTGGCTTCTGCACTTTCTTTCTAAGAAATTTCATGGTGACGATACCTTCCAGTTTGTTCGACGCAGCGAAGATGGATGGAGCCGGCGATTTCATGATATACTCAAAAATCGTTATGCCATTGGTCAAACCTGCGGTGGCCGCCCTGGGGATCTTGGAGTTCACATGGATATGGAACGATTATCTGTGGTCTTTGATATTACTGCAGAGTGATGCCAAGAAAACTGTGACAATCGGTCTCACAACACTTCAGGGACAATGGATCAGTAGTTGGAACATAATAGCGGCTGGTGCTCTACTTGCAGCGACGGTTCCCGTTGTAGTGTTTTTGATCTTCCAAAGATACTTCATCCAAGGTCTCACTTTGGGTAGCATTAAAGGGTGAGGAGGGATTCCATGCAGATCTATGGTGCAGATTATTACCCAGAACATTGGGAAGAAGAAGACTGGAAGGAACATGTCAAGATCATGAAAGAAATTGGCATTGAATGGGTGAGGATCGGAGAATTTGCCTGGTCTTTCGTGGAACCTGCTGAAGGCAAGTACGATTTTTCAAAGCTCGAAAAAGCGATGAAATTTCTGAAAGATTCAGGCATAAAGATCATCGTTGGGACTCCGACAGCTGCTCCACCCAATTGGTTGGTGAAAAAGTATCCTCACATTCTTCCTGTGGACAAATATGGAAGACAAAAAGGGCCTGGTAGTAGGAGACATTACTGTCCAGCCAACGAAATCTATCGAGAATATTCCAGGAAAATCGTAGAGAAGTACGCAGAACATTTTTCACCTTACGCTGATATGTGGCAGATCGATAACGAGTTCGGTTGCCACGACACGACTCTTTGTTACTGCGAGGCTACCAGAAAGGCGTTCATCAAATGGCTCAAGAGTAAATACAAAACGCTCGAAGAGTTGAACTATCGTTGGGGAAACAGGTTTTGGAGTCAAACGATCGGTGATTGGGACGAAATATTCTTGCCCACCAATACGCCTGCTTTTGAGAATCCACACATGGTACTCGATTTCTACAGATTCTCAACGGATATTCATATAGATTACATGAACATGCAAATTGATATCATCAAAAAATATTCGGACAAGCCCATCACACACAACTTGATGGTCGACTTCTTTGACATCGATTACAAGAAACTCTCTAAGAATATCGACCTGGTGAGCTTTGACAACTATGTACCAACACCACTGTACGATCCATTCAGACAATCGATCAACCACGATTTGATGAGATCTTTGAAGAAACAGCCGTTCCTTGTTATGGAACAACAACCTGGCAGGGTGAATTGGAAGAGTGTGAACGAGAATTATCCAGAAGGTCAAGTGAGACTCTGGATCAAGCAGTCGTACCTTCACGGATCGCTGGGTGTACTTGTGTTCAGGTTTGATCAAATCCATTGGGGCGCGGAACAGTTCCATGGAGCATTGCTCGACTATTCAGGTAGAAAGACGGTCAGGTGCGATGAGTTTTCTCAAGTGAAGTTAGAAACAAACGATGTAATCGAACCGAAAAAAGAAGTGGCTGTTTATTTTTCGTACGAAAACTGCTGGATGCACAGAATAAACCATATCAACAGAAATTTCGATTATTGGTCAGCGATACTCGAAATCTACAGAGCTGTACGGAAGCTCGGCTACAATGTTGATTTTGTCTTTGAAGATGACGAGATTCAATCATATCAACTTTTGATTGTTCCATACGCCATGTACCTACCTGAGGTTTTCATTGAAAAGATTAAAGCCTTTAATAAACCAGTGATAATGACCTGCATGAGCTCCATTAAGGATGAACACAACTGGTTGAGGAAGGAGTTTCCACATGGCCTTCAAGACATACTCGGTTTGGAAATCATCGACTTTGGAGGCTTGGACAACGTCAATGTCAATTTCTTGGGTTTGAACTTGAAAGGAACTGTCTGGTGCGATAAAATTGTTCTCAAAGGTGCTGAGGTGATGGGTGTATTCAAAAACGGTCCATTCGCCGATTGGCCTTGTGTAACGAAGAGTGGTAACAGATACTACGTAGCGACCGTGATGAGCGAAGAATTCTTCCTGGTCTTGTTAGAAAGGCTGATTCCAGCAAAATTCGTTGCGAGCGATGTGGACTCGGTTCAGATGTCAGATAAATTGTTGCTACTGAACCTCAAAGGCTTGAAAAATACCGTGTGGAGTTCGTCCAAAAAGCTCGTCATGGAGCCCTTCGAGACACGGGAGGTTTGAGTATTGAAGAAAAAGTTTGTGACCATAAGGGATATAGCTGAAGAAGCTGGAGTTTCCATCAACACAGTTTCTCGAGCTTTGAACAATAAACCTGATGTGAGTCAAGAAACCAAGAGAAAGATTTTAGAAATAGCTAGAAGACTCGGTTACATAAGAAATTCTGATGCCGTTTCCTTTAGAAAAGGTATGACGAGAACCATAGGTGTAGTTTTTGAAGATAGCTCGAACCCTTTCTATGCAGAGGTGTTCAAGGGAATAGAGGTCAGCGCAAGAAAGTACGGTTACCAAGTGATCTTGATGAACACAGAGAGAGATTACATAAATGAAATACAAGCTGTGGATACACTCTTACAAAAACGTGTTGATGGTATCATCATCTCACCTACTCAGTTCGACAGTAAAGATATAGAACAACTCGCCAAGCTGAATTACCCATTCGTGATACTCGGGGTACATTTTGAAGGAAACAATCTCGACGAGGTCTACTCGAACGATTTCAAGGGTGGTTACCTAGCAACAAAGCACCTTTTGGAGAAAGGTAGAAAGAAAATTCTCATGCTCAACGCTTATATGTACAAATCCGTCGCACAGATGAGATATCAAGGTTATTTACAAGCGTTGAGCGAATATGGTCTTCAACCTTACCTGATGGTTGAAATTGAGGAAGGTTATGAGTCTGCTTTCGCCAAAATTATGGAACTCAAAGACATCGATTTCGATGCCGTGTTTTGCTTTAACGATGTTTTCGCCATAGCTATCCTCAAAGCATTCCGATTGCTTGGAAAGAGTGTTCCTAGAGATGTTTCCGTCGTCGGTTACGATGACATATCTTACGCCGAGTTCGTTCAGCCTCCTTTAACTACGGTCAAGATAGATAAATTTTTGGAAGGCATCGTTGCTTTCGAAATGTTGTACGAAAAGATCCTGGGGATGAGAACAGAACCAAAGCAAGTTATCTTGGACGTTGAACTAGTGGTGAGGGAAAGCACGTGAAAATTGTGCTCGTAGCTGAAGCTTCAAAAAAGATCCAACGATTTTTTAAACTGTGGGGTCTGTCATTCTCGATCGATGATACGATTCTTTTTGATACATTTTCCAACGGTCAGGTGCTCTTGAGGAATCTAAAAAAGCTCAGCATAAATGTTGAAGGGTGTTCGTCACATAGTTCTCTCCCATGAACATTGGGACCACGTGGGTGGATTGGACGAGATGCTGAGATCCTGTAAAGACATCAAACTGTATGTTTGTAAAAGCTTCAGCCGAGAATTCAAAGAAAAGTTAAAAAATATTCGATCTATCGAAATCATAGAGGTGAACGGTCCGATTCAAATCGCACCTGGTGTTTTCAGCCCTGGTGAAATCAGTGGAATTTACGCCAATAAACCCATCACAGAGCAGTGTCTAATTGTGGATCGTGGTGAGGATTTGGATATGCTAGTGGGATGTTGTCATCCAGGAGTTGATAGAATGATCTTTAGAGTGATCGAAATCTTTGGAAAACCGATCCGTCTGCTGGCGGGAGGTTTTCACTTGATGGAAAAGAGGTATGAAGAGATATCTCACCTCGTTAACGAAATAGAGAAAATGGAAGTGAAAATGATCATGCCGTGTCACTGTACTGGTAAGAAAGCAGTTGAACTGTTTTTAGAAAGATTTCAGAACAGATTCATCACTGCGAGAGTTGGACTTGAACTTTGAAAGGTGTGATGGCAACTGCTCTTAGCTTTGATCGCGTTGTTCTTCGCTGGTTTTGTGATTGGGAAGTTCTTGAAGATCGATTGGATAAGAAAGTACAAAATCCTGATAATCTTGACCTTTTTGCTGTTGTTCGCACTGGGTGTTGAGATAGGTTCCAACGACGATGTGGTCTCTCAGCTTAAGTCCATTCTTTCTTCGTCGTTCATGATTTCAACTTTCGCCATACTTGGAAGTTTTGTCGTTGCAGTTTTCTTCGGAAGGATGTTCAAAAAATGATGGCACTGCTGTTGTTCAGCTCTGTCATAGTTGGTGTTTTGACGGGAAAGTGGTCTCAATTCAGACTTCCCGATTGGTCAGTTAGCGTGGTACTGTACATCATAGTTTTTCTAGTTGGACTCGACTTGAGTAGAGAGAAAATCCGTCGCGAAGTTTTGTTGAAAACAATCTTCAGTGTGATTGCAACGCTGGTTGGAACATACGCGGGAGTCATGCTCCTTTCTTTCTTCTTAGAAATCAAGCGAACAGAACTTTTTGCAGTCGCCTCTGGTTTCGGTTGGTACAGTTTATCTGCCGTCATCATCACCAACATTCACAGTGCTCAACTCGGTGCAATCGCTTTCTTTTCGAACGTGATCAGGGAACTCTACGCGATCGTTTTGACGCCCATCCTCTCAAGGTATTCCAAGATGGCGGTGATCTCCATAGCGGGTGCAACCTCTATGGATACACTTCTTGGTCCCATCTCCCACTATACGGATGCCGAAACATCACTCGTAGCGTTTGCACACGGTTTCATCGTCACGATGCTCGTACCCCTGCTGGTCAACTTATTCTTGCTGTGATGTTGATTGTTCTTCCCATCGGGTGTAAAATAAACTGAACCAAGGGGGGAAAACCATGAAGATAACTCTGGTCGTGGTATTTTTGACCATCGTTTCATCGATTGTTCCCGCACGACAACTCGTTCTCAAGAACTACGAAGTTTGGTGGCGAGACGGATTGTGGAATGCTCTGTGGTGTTCAGTCAGTGTTCAAGAGGGTGGAAAGTTCGTAACAGGTTTGAAGCTCGAAGATTTTGTTGTGAAAGAGATAGCTTGCGATGATAAAGGAAAGATTCTTGCTGAAAAGTCTGTGGTTTTCAACAGGCCGTATTACCAATTCGATGGACCAGGGTTCTGGGAAAAATCGGTGAACGCAGACAAACTGGACATCGTGTTCCTCATAGATGGCACAGGATCCATGGAAAAGCATATGGCAAACATCAAGAACCAGTTGCACAAGTTCATTGACAGAATGATCCAAACTGGTACCGATTTTAGGATTTTCATAGGTCTTTACGAGACGGAGGACGAACCAACGTGGCCAGATGGTGAAAGGGCTACTCTCTGTGGGCCATTGATGGTGGAAAAGATAAGAAAACAAATAGACAAGATTGAAAGTTGGGGAGAATGGTGGAACTTCAGTTGGGGTTATGATGTTATCCTCTGGACTGTTGGTCTGAACTGGCGTGAAGATTCAAGAAAGATAGTTGTAATCATTACCGATGTTTTCACAGATTCGGTCTATGGACCGAATTGGTATTTCTCTTCCGGTTGCATCGGATCGATGTGGGCTGTGGATCTGGCACTGAGGGAAAAGAACATTCGCTTGCATTATTGTCAGCCTAGCGAAGAACACATGGCAAAAATCGAGCTTTCGGAATGTTATTCACCAAAAGTCAATATAAAGGTCAAGCAGAACAACTTCGATGCTTTAGAGAGACAAAACAATCTTGTGAAAAAACTCTCTTGGCCCTTTGATCAGAACGAGATCGAACTTGAGAATTCTCCAATGATTGATTCTCAGTATTTCTTCGCGTGGGTCAGCGATTGGGGTAAAGAGAGGTTCGTCTCCAAAGTGGACGTTGAGATTTCTCTGAGGTCTGAGGGAAACTCTACCAAGTTTACTTTCTATCCCTTGCTCGATCCTGAAGGTAGAAGGTTGGATGCTAGGTCTCGTGGGCAAAGGTTCACGATCATCGACGAATCTGGGACCATCATGACCAGCAAAGCGAATGTCTCGATCGATTTTTACAAAGTCATGGGACAGTTTGATCTCTTTACGCTCATCACTGGTATGGGAGATAAACGCGATGAGAATGGATACGTGGTCGTTGACAATGTCAGACCTGGTAAATATTACGCAGTTCTTTACACTCCTGGAAAGCCTTCGTATGCTTATCATCAGTTAGGCTACACTGGGTCTTGTTGGGTGGAGATCGGTTTGGACCGTGTGAATCCTGAAAGGATCGCAGCTCAAGTTCTAGCCAAGGACACTGAAATCTACAGAGCTTTAGGTCTTATATCTGAAATTGAAAAACTCGATATTTCAAGTGAGAAGTTGAAACTTCTAGCTTTACAGGCAAAAACTTGGCTGGAAAAGCTGAGAAAAGATGGTGTTACGCTCCTCGAGTTAGAAGCTTTGAAAAGGTTCAATGTATCTCTAGGTGCCATGATCAATTGTAGCGGTTATGCAGACGTCGTTCAACGTCGTGCGAAAGAAGATTTTCTCTTCGTGGTAGGTAAAGCTGTACAAATGGTCAGAGAAGCGGTTCATGTAACCAATTCAATTTCGGATGTGAAGTGTGTCATTGCGGAGATCGTCAACACATTCATTGACGTCATAACGATGAACTGGAGCGGAGTAGCAGCAAAAGTCACGATCGAGCAATTGGTGGATAGATTCGTCAGTTATGTAACTAACGAGCTTGTGGATGATATCTTGGCGACTGTCGAAACGAAACTTCTGGAAGTCATTGAGAATCCGGAAAAGATGTTCAACTATTTTGAAAATTACGTGAAAGATTGGGTCAAAGAACAACTCAGTTCTGAGCAAATTAACGAAGAAGTTGAGAATTTTGTGAGACAAGCGCTGATTTATGAAGAGTTCACAAATTTTTTTGAAAAAGAATTTCAAAAACTCCTTTCGATGTCCAACGATTTCGTCCAGAAAAATCAGGGAAAGTATTGGAGCATCGATGTGAGATCCAACGTCATGAAAAGTGACTTCTATAAAATGAGAGATGAATTGATGAACCCTCTCTTTGATACTTCTTATAAAGCTTTAAAAGATCAAGATACAATAGATGATTGGAAAAACACCCTAGTGATTTTCGAAGAGACAGTGCCGTTGATAATAGAATTTCTTCAGCTTTTCGAGGTACGTTATCCTGAACTGCACGGAGTGAAGGTTGCCTTGGAGAAACTATCTTCAGTTTTGGACAGTATAGGAACCCTCACCAAAACTTATGAGCTAGCTTTGAAAGTGAACCATCTCAGTGCACTTCGAACTAGAATGGTATCGATCGTTGATCGTATCTATCATTGAAAGGAGTGAAGAGTTTGAAGAAACCATTCTTCCTTTTTACAATCATTGTCCTTTTAACGGTTTCATTTTCGGCGAAACTATCAGGTTGCATCACGGACGAGTTTGATCGAACTATATCTGCAAGGTTGAGATTCATCTCTTTGGAGAAAAAATTTCTCACGACGATCTATACGAATTGGCACGGTGAGTTCGAGGTGGATCTTCCCGATGGTGAGTACGAACTAGAGATAACGAAAGGACCAGAGTACGAGAGAAAAATCGTGAAGGTAAGTGTGCCGAGTGATCAGCGAAAGATCATCACTTTGAAAAGATTGTTCAACCTCACCGAGCTTGGTTGGTTTTCTGGCGACACGCACCTGCACACTTTATACAGTGATGGCAAAAATCTTGTTGAAGAACTTGCACTCTCATGTTCTGCTGCCGGTTTGTTTTGGGCTGTTTTGAGCGATCACAACACCTTGAATGGTGCGGATGAATGGTTGACTTTCAGAAAAAAAGGTCTTTTGACCATCGCAGGTCAAGAGATCACTATGAAAAACGGACACATCAACGCCATTGGAGTACAAAAGTTGGTTCCCTGGCAGCATTCTTCCACAGATGAGGAGATGATCGAAATTTTCAAGGTTGTAAAGATGCAAGGTGGGATCGTTCAGATCAATCATCCCTTCGATTTGAGGAGTCCTTTCGAAAAGCTTCCCCTTGAAGGATACGATCTGATAGAAATATGGAATGGAGGGGGTCCTCCCAACTTGGCTGGCTTTCGAAACAATGAAAGTAAGGAACATTGGTTCAGGATGCTGAATGAAGGTCGCAGGGTGGCAGCGGTGGCGGCGAGTGATTGTCATGATGTGTACAGTACCTACTCGATAGCGGCGCTCCTACCGATGTTTCTCGTAGTGCAGCTTATGAGGAGGGATTTCGGCGAGTACTTGGAAGCAGCCAGGGCAAACGAAGAAAAGTTACGCGCTTGGGCACTCTATGGTCTATTTCCCGGTACACCGAGGACGTATGTGAAAGTGAGTGAACTGACCCAGCAAGAAATCATCGATTCTTTAAGGAAAGGAAAGAGTTTCCTCACGAACGGACCATTAGTGTTGGCCACGGTGAACGGTGCTGGACCGGGCGAAACTGCAGTTGTGACAGAAAAAGCTTTGTTGGATATCAAGATCTTTTCAAATGTTCAAGTGAACCGTTTGATCGTGACGCAAGCCGGCAAGTGCGTGCATGAAATTGCTGTTGAGACGGTCAACGGTGAATTTGAACATCGAGTGTATCTAGATCCCAGCGACGGTGAATGGGTTGTGGTTGAAGCCTTCGGAGATTTTCCAGTCTACGCGATGACAAACCCCATTTATCTTTCAAGGCAACAAAAATAAAGCCCCGCGACTGCGGGGCTTTCGGTTTGCTTCAACTTCTGGGGAAAACTATGAATTTGATGGCGGTCCTTGTTTCTTTGTCGATCTCAACGTCGGTGAAAGCAGGAATGCTGACGAGATCGATCCCGCTGGGTGCCAAATAACCCCTGGCAATGGCGATTGCTTTGACAGCTTGATTCACAGCACCCGCGCCGATAGCTTGAAGCTCCGCCCTGCCATGTTCTCTGATCATACCTGCAAGTGCTCCAGCCACCTTGTTAGGATTGGAATTCGATGCTACCTTCAGTACTTCCATCGCTTCTACCTCCTTTTGAACAGCTATTCTAACCATCGTTGTATACAACGTTGTTTCCACCAGGGGACCTGGCGCGCCTGGCAGGACTTGAACCCGCAACCATCGGATCCGAAGTCCGACGCTCTATCCATTGAGCTACAGGCGCGCATCTCTGGGGTGACCAGCGGGACTTGAACCCGCGACCACCTGATCCACAGTCAGGCGCTCTACCGTACTGAGCTATGGTCACCACGCTGGCGCGCCCGGCGGGAATCGAACCCACAACCCTCGGATTAGAAGTCCGATGCTCTATCCTGTTGAGCTACGGGCGCTGGAGCGGGCGACGGGATTCGAACCCGCAACCCTCGGCTTGGAAGGCCGATGCTCTACCGTTGAGCTACACCCGCTTGTACCAACTTGTATTTTACTACGACTCGTAGAAAAATCAAGAGTTTCTGAAGGTTGTTCCAAAACGGTGGAAAACGATTTCCACTTTTTTCATCGTACGATGGATCAAAACCACCTCGACGACACCTTCATTGGTGTTTCAAACCTTGAACCTGCTTTTCTATTTCGCTCAACCAAATGGAGATCTTTTCTTTTAGATCTTTATTTCTGCCTCCATAAGTTACGAATTCTTTGAGCACCTTCGAGTTTGGACACACGCTCTTGATGGTTTCGATGACTCTCTGTTTTCCACCCCCTCCATGTGTGCAGAACGGTATCACGATCTTTCCCGATAGATCGTACTGTTTCAAAAAAGACATAACAGGTGGCGCAATGGTCCCCCACCAATTAGGAGAACCAACGAATATCACGTCATAGAGCTCAATGTGTTCGATCTTCGTTCTCAGAGTGGGTTTATGGCCAGTTCGTATTTCCCTCTTCGCTTGTTCTACAGTTGCTTCGTAAGAGTTGGGGTACGGTTCTTCTGGCTGTAACTCTACAAGATCACAACCCAACATTTCTTGAATCAGTTTTGCTACAGTACGTGTGTTGCCAGACCAACTGTAATAAACTATGAGGGTCTTCCTCATGATGATTCCCCCAATTCTGAGTACTCTTTGACCAATTACTTGTTCATGCCAACAAGATTTTTCCCGTTTGAGTGTCGTCTCACGAGACAGTTATGAAGAAACCTTGATTTAAATATAACATTGAAATCGTCAAACGATCATGAGAGAAAATATATTGTGTTCGAGCAAACATGATAGAATCTAGAGCACTTGATAGGTTGAACAAGTTGATGTATAATGAAAAACAGTGAATGTGTGAGCCAGCGTAGCTCAGCAGGCAGAGCGGCGCACTCGTAATGCGCAGGTCGGGGGTTCGAATCCCTTCGCTGGCTCCATTTTTATTTTTGGGTGGTGTAGAGAGATTCTCGATCCACTTGAGTTCAAAGTGCTTAGGTTCATCGAAGATCTTCAGTTGATCTCTCCAAGCCAAAGTGTTCTCGTTGCTCTCTCCGGTGGCATTGACTCGGTGAGCCTCCTCAACGTTTTGCTTCAGATCCATAAAAAACTCAAATTTCGTGTTTTTGCAGCTCACTTGAACCACATGTTGAGACATTCAGCAACAAGAGATGAAAATTTTGTTAAGGATCTGTGCCGAGACCTAAACATCGAACTGTACGTTGAAAGAGTGAACGTTATCGACTTCTGCAGAGAGAATGGATTGGGTATAGAAGAGGGAGCAAGAAAGCTGAGATATGAGTTCTTAGAAAGGGCAAAAAATGCATTACATTGCGATGTAATAGCACTTGCTCACAATTTGAACGATCTTGTAGAAACGATCATCCATAGGATGGCCCGAGGGACAGGCCCGACGGGGTTGGTGTGTATGAAGCCAAAAACTGATGATAGAATAAGGCCGTTTCTTTACATAAAGAGATCCGAGATTGAGAGTTACGCTAAGAGGAGAAATCTGAATTACGTTGAGGATGAGACCAACTTGGACATCAAATACACGAGGAATTACATTCGCCATCAAGTTATACCTATGCTGAGAAAGATCAATCCATCAATAGAGGAAGCCCTTTTTCAACTACACCTTTCGTGCTTGATGCTCGAAGAACATGTAGAACGCTTCATCGAAAGGCAGAGAACGATTGAATCGGATCGAAGAATAATTTTTTCGATTCGAGAGCTGGACATGTTTCAAATTATCGAATTGATCAAACGAGCCACTGAAAAATTCGGTGAAAGGCTCGAGTTCGAACACGTGAGACAGTTTTTGCAACACCTGCACGATTCATCGTGGACGTTGAGATTGAGTAAAAAACTATGGTTGGAAAAAAGCTTCGAGCTCGTGTGTGTGGAAAAAGAACACACCAAGATTGAATCGATGGACATAACACACCCAGGCTTATACGATTTCAACGGCTGGTTGTTCAAGGTCAGCGAGGATGTGGAAAGTGAACTCTTTGCCTTTGTAAAGCTACCAATTCTTTTGAGAACTAGGAAGCAGGGAGATAGAATAGAATCGAAAAAACTCAAGGATCTGTTGATCGAAGCACGGATTCCTAGTTTTCTGAGGAATGAAATGCCCTTGGTGTTTGAAGATGATATAATTCTTTGGGTACCTTACGTGTACGTTGACGAAAGGTTGAAAAACAGAATAAAAAACGATAATTTTGCCATTCTCAATCTTCTGAATGATCCGATGCGGTTTATACTTGAATTGAGAAAGGAGGCAGGATGATTTGAACGGAAGTAGACCGAACTACATCTCACTCATTTTCGCAGCACTCGTCATACTATCGATCTTTTGGCTTGTTCGTTCACTCTATAGCCCCAGCACCGGTGTGTCGAAGATGAGTTTCAGTGATTTCATACAAATAGTCGAAACAGATCCAGGTCGCATCGCAGAAGTTGTTGTCAGAGACGACGGAACAATTAGAGTTATATCCAAACGTGGCGAGTATTACGAAATCTATGCTCCGTGGTTCTCACAAGATTCCCAGACTATAAAGATGCTGAGTGAGAAAGGCATACGCGTTACAGGTGAGAAAGGCCTGAGCAGTTCGTTCTGGATCAACGTTATAGGAAACGTCCTGTTCATAGGATTTTTGCTGTTCATGTTTTTCTTCATGATGAGAGCGATCTCTGGACGAAACAACCAAGCCTTCACATTCACACGGAGCAGAGCACAGATGGTGAGGCCAGGTCAACAACGCGTTACGTTCAACGATGTGGCTGGCGTTGACGAAGCCATCGAAGAGTTGAAAGAAACGGTACTGTTTTTGAAAGATCCAGGCCGTTTTGCACGCATAGGCGCGAGGATGCCGAAAGGCATCCTACTCGTTGGTCCTCCTGGCACCGGTAAAACGTTGCTCGCTAGAGCGGTCGCTGGAGAAGCGAATGTTCCATTCTTCCACATAAGCGGTTCGGATTTCGTTGAATTGTTCGTCGGTGTAGGTGCAGCGCGTGTGCGAGATCTCTTTGCCCAGGCGAAAGCCAATGCTCCTTGCATAGTGTTCATCGACGAAATAGACGCAGTTGGAAGACACAGAGGTGCGGGTCTCGGTGGCGGACACGATGAAAGAGAACAGACACTCAACCAACTTTTGGTTGAAATGGATGGTTTCGACATCAATCAAGGCATCGTGGTCATGGCCGCAACGAACAGGCCCGATATACTCGATCCAGCTTTGCTTAGACCTGGAAGGTTCGACAAAAAGGTCGTCTTGGATGTACCCGACGTTAAAGGAAGAGAAGCGATTCTGAAAATACACATCAGAAACAAACCACTCGCCGAGGATGTGGACTTAAAGGTGCTCGCACAGAGAACCACCGGCTTTGTAGGGGCAGATCTTGAAAATCTAGTGAACGAAGCAGCACTTTTAGCAGCTAGGGCTGGCAGAGACAAGATCACCATGGCAGACTTTGAGGAAGCCATCGACAGAGTGATCGCTGGTCCAGCAAGAAAATCGCGTATAATCAGTCCCAGAGAGAAAAGGATCGTGGCTTACCATGAAGTCGGGCACGCCATCGTTTCGAGTCTGCTACCCAACGCAGATCCAGTACACAGGATTTCCATCATTCCGAGAGGTTATCGTGCTTTAGGTTATACCTTACAACTCCCCGCTGAAGACAGATACATCGTCACGAAAAATGAGTTGCTCGATCAAATCACCGCACTCTTGGGTGGTCGAGCAGCAGAAGAGATCATCTTCAGTGAAATTTCAACTGGAGCTGCTTCAGACATCGAGCGAGCCACTGAGTTGGCAAGAAAGATGGTTTGCCAACTTGGCATGAGTGAGCGGCTTGGACCTCTAGTCTGGGGCAAGGCTGAGCAGGAGATCTTCTTGGGAAAGGAACTCACCAGGCTTAGAAATTACAGCGAAGAAGTCGCAAGCGAAATAGACGAAGAAGTGAAGAGGATCGTTACTGGATGCTATGAAAGGGCAAAACAAATGTTGATGGAGCACAGAAAACAACTCGACGAACTTGCAGAACTTTTGCTTGAGAGAGAAGTCATAGAAGGTGAAGAACTCAGGAAAGTTTTGAAGAAGGAATTGAGTGAGGAAGTGATGAACGGTGAGAAACTTGGAACAGTTGCTCGGGATGGGAAAAACGGTTGAATTCACCATCGATGAGAGTTTAACGTGGCGTGAGGATCGGGAAATGGAAATGTTAGAGTTGGCGAGTACTTCTGGCCTTTGTGCCCATGTTTTTCACATTGCTTACGATTTGATTCAACCATTTCTGTCAGAGAGCGAAGTTTCTGTGGTGACCGAAGCGAATGTTAGGCACGTTGCGCCCATCAGAGTTGGAGAAACAGTCGCAATGGGTGTGAAGATCCTAGGAGTGACAGATAACAAGATCAAGATCCGCGGTGTTGTGATGAGAGGTGAGACAAAAATACTTGAAGTTGAATTTGTGAGGGCGGTCGTTTCAAGGAATTATCTCAGGAGGGCTGCCCTTGAGAAGACCACGTAACGCTAGGGACGTTAGGGAGCTTGGCAAGATCGATCTTCTCAGATCGAGTGAAAAACATATAGAAGAAATAGATTTGAAGGGCGATCTGATGGTCGCCCTTATTTTTCCAAACAACTATGAGATTGCTGTTTCAAATTTAGGATTCAACCTGGTATGGAAATACCTCAACCAGCTCGAGCATGTTCGTTGCGAACGGTTTTTCTTTGATGAAACCTTTGAAAGGTTTTACTCCTTAGATACCCGTACCCCCATAGATCAGTTCAGGATATGGGCCTTCACGTTCCACTTCGAAAACGATCTTACAAACATTTTAAAGTTGCTATTGAAGAAATCTGTACCACTCAGGAATGTTGATCGTTCAGAATCACACCCAGTTTTGTTGTTCGGTGGTTCTCTGTGCTACATAGACTTGCCTGTACTCAAACCGCTCGCCGACGTTGTCTTGCACGGAGACATCGAACCAATGTTGGAGGACTTGAACAGATCGATTTATCCAACCACTAGAGCTGAATTGATCGAGATGTTTTCAAAATTCCCTTTTTCAACTGTGCCCATCTTGGGAAAGAGGTTCGAAAGAATCGCTTTATGTCAAGATCTTGACCGTTTTCCTCCGATTTCGCCGTTGATCCCAAAGCACAGTGAATTTGCCGATAAATTGTTGGTAGAGATAGAAAGAGGCTGTGTACATAGATGCAGTTATTGTATGATGGGGAGAGTAAAAAAACCCGCAAGATTTCTGAGCCTTAAGACAATCGAAAAAACGGTTGAAAAAAATCGATCGATCGGCTTGATCGCTTCAAACGTGACCGATTATCCATGGCTGGACGAACTTATAGACCTATTGGAGCAAAGAAGAGTTTCTGTGTCGGTTTCTTCACTGAGAATAGACCGATTGAGCGAAAAATTTTTGAAATTTTTGAGAAAACATCAAAGAAGTCTCACAGTAGCTATAGAAAGCGCAAGTGAGAGGATCAGAAATATGCTGAAGAAGAATTTAACCGACTCTCAAATAGAAAAAGCTCTATCTTCAGCAAAAGACGTTGGTTTCGAAGAACTGAAGATGTACTTCATGTTCGGTTTCGACGAAGAAACTGAAGACGACCTGAAGGCTATCGGGGATTTTGTACGACGTACACTCAAGTTTGGTTTTAAATCGATAAAGCTTTCTATAAATCCATTCGTACCGAAACGAGGAACTGAACTTGAAAATAGACGAATGCAAGATGAGAAAACTCTGCGCGAAAAAATGAGGATCATCTCTTCTTACTTGCCAAAACATATCAAGGCGCAGTTCGAAAGTCTTCGAGAGTGCAAATTCCAATACATGGTGAACAACTTAGAAGAGGATTTGGCAAACGAAATTCTTGAAAGGATCCAAAACACAAAGCTCTTAGATGAAACTTTGTCTGATTTGATCGAAGCAGTATAATGAATGTGAAAACTGATTCACAAGACAGGGGGAAGAATTCTGAGGAGAAATCCAAAACGCTCCGATGGTAAGAAAACTTTTTCCAATCTTCTTAAGTCCGCGTGTGAACTCTTTGCGACACATGGCTACCACGGAGTATCTGTTCCGATGATTTCGAAAAAAGCCGGTGTGAAACCTTCCACATTTTATCAGTACTTCAACGACAAAGAGGCGATCTATGAAAAATTGATTTCAGATGCGTTCAATTTGTTCACTGAGTACCTGGGGAAAGTCAATGATTCAAATGCTCAAAGTATCGTTGAAAGTTTCATTCGATCTTATGTGGCATTTTTTTCGAACCACACTCAATATTTTCGCATCCTACATGAAGCAGTGTACCTCAAAAAAAACGTCCACAAGAAACTCGAATCCATTCTCAGATCATGTGTCATCGAAAAGTTATTGCCAAAAGAAGATGAAAAGGAAGCTAAAGTCGTTACGTGGTTTGTCACCGGTCCCATAAGGTTTGCAAGTATTTTCAAATCACTCAGAAAGGACAACTGCATTGAAGAATCTATGGTGGAAGACTTCATCGAATTCGCACTGAGTGGCATAGATACCAACGACCATATACTCAATTTGCAAGTCTTTTCCGTGGATGTGAAACCTCTCGTTTTAGAAACAAACTCAACTAAAGCACGACTCCTTCAAGCGGCGGAGAAACTCTTTGGGAAGTACGGTTATCGAAAAACTATGATAAGCGACATCACAAAATCTGCCAGTGTTGCTGCTGGGACTTTCTATGTGTACTTTCCAAGCAAGGAAGCTATACTGGAGGAACTGGTGATGACAACCAACAGAAATTTGAGGCTCACTATTGCGAGCGTGATCAAGAATTTTCCTGACAGGCGTGACAGTGAAATAGCGGGTTACAACGCTTTTTTAAGGTTTTTTTTGAATCATTCGAACATGTACTTGATCGTCAGACAAGCTGAGTTCTTCAATCCAGATATTTCCCGAGCTTATTATGAAAAGATCTTCAACAGCTATCTTCCACCACTGACCAAAGCGATTGAAGCTGGGATGTTCAAACCCTTTAAACCCGAGAATTTGGCGATAGCCCTCATGGGCATCGGACATTTCATGGGTGAAGATCTGGTTGTGTACAGTAAAACTTCGGCAGATGAGATCAACGATTATCTTTCCCTCCTCTCGGAATACCTGTTCAAAGGTGTCCTATCGCGAACAGCTACGTAGAGTAAGAACAAGCAAGAAATAGAACAAGAGAGAATTTGATCTTGAGTTGGTATTGATCTTAAAATATCAACCATTGTTGTGATTATTTTCCACTTTTCAATGTTGCATTTTGGTTTCGAAAATTGATAATATAGTTGATGAATCAGATGTCAGATTGAATAGTGGTTCACCTTACGGGGAGGGAATAGATTGCGAGATCACGTTGGCATAGCAGGGATAGGAACATACCTTCCAAGAAGATACGTCACCGCGAGAGAATTGGCTTCCTCCATCGGCATAGATGAAAAAATCATCGTAGAAAAATTCGGTTTAAAGGGAAAATATCTGCCAACAGAAGAGGACACAACGAGTTTCATGGGGATCATGGCCGCGAAAAAAGCCTTAGAAAATGCGCACACAAATCCTGAGGAAGTGGATATTGTCATTTGGAACGGGGCTCAGCACAAAGACTATCCTTGCTGGCTTGCTTGCACAAAGGTGGCGCACGAGATCGGTGCTAAAAAAGCCTGGGCGTTCGACATGGAGGCAATGTGTGGCTCGATGATAGTGGGACTTCAAGTAGCAAGATCGCTCATGCTAGTCGAAAAGAATGTAAATACAACCTTGCTGGTGAGTGGTTATCGAAATGTAGACCTTGTTAACTACGCTCACAGGCCAACTTCTTTCATGTTTGACATCGCTGCCAGCGGAGCCGCAGTGGTGCTCAAGAAAAATTACGGCAAAAATGTACTACTAGGTATCTCCAACGTAGTAGATGGTTCTTTCGCCGAGGACTGTATCGTGCCGGTGGGAGGTACAAAGAAATGGCCAATGAGACCAGAAGATCTAAACGACTATTATTTTCACCTCACAGACTCAGACACTTTCAAGGAAAGATTGGGCAATGTTACTCTGAAGAACTTTTATTATGTCATAGACGATGCCTTAAAGAAGAGCGGTTTTTCAAGAAAAGATATATCTTACCTTGCAATACTTCATTTTAAGCGCTCGGCTCACATGGAAGTACTCAATGAACTTGGTTTGAGAGAAGAACAATCTTTCTACCTTGAAGATTACGGTCACATGGGGCAGAACGATCAAATTTTTTCCCTCGAGGAGGGTTTGAGGAGAGGAAAAGTAAAAGACGGTGACATAGTGGTACTTGTGGGCGCAGGTGTTGGTTGGACCTGGAACGCCGCAGTGATTAGGTGGGGAAAAGCTAGAGAACCGATGAGTTGGTGAGGGGGAATGAACATGAAATGGAAAGAGGTGTATGCGAAAAAACTTGTCGATATCGAGACAGTCTTGAGCCTTGTTCAATCCAATCAAACCATAGTTGTGGGTATGACACCTATGGAACCGAAGGTTTTTCTTCGAAATCTACATAAAATTGCAGATAAAGTCGAGAACGTTACGGTGTTCACTTGCCTGAACATGGAAAATTATCCTTTTTACATGAATAAAGAATACAACAAAAACTTTCAAAATGCATCGTGGTACTTTGGCGGTTCAAACAGAGAGGCTGTGAAGAACGGCTATGGTACCGTAACGTACGTTCCTAACAACCTTCACCAAGCAGGGACAAACCTCATAGAAAGCAGAGAGATCGATCTCTTCGTTGGCGTTGCATCTCCAATGGATAAGAACGGTTTCTTTACACTATCAGCCTCCGTTGTTTATGAAAAAGATGTGATTGAGAAAGCAAAGAGAGTAGTCTTGGAGGTCAATCCCAAAGCTCCCAGAACACACGGTGACACACAAGTGCATGTTAATGATGTAGATTGTATCGTTGAAGTCGATTACGATTTACCAGAAGTAGAGCTAGTTGAGCCTACCGATGTAGAAGCAAAGATTGCAGAGCATGTGAGCCAACTCATTGAAGATGGTTCAACGATTCAAATTGGCATCGGTGGTATACCCAACGCCGTTGCAAAGCTGCTCTCAAGTAAGAAAGATCTCGGAGTTCACACGGAGATGCTGACCGAGTCCATGATAGATCTCTTCGAATTGGGGGTGATAACGAACAAGAGAAAGACCCTGTGGAACGGTAAGTTCGTCTGCACTTTCGCCTTCGGCACCAAAAGACTTTACAGCTTTGTGGATGACAACCCTTCCGTCATGTTCCTGCGCGGCAGATATGTGAACGATCCTTATGTGATCGCACAGAACGAGAAAATGGTGAGCATTAACACTGCACTCATGGTTGATCTGACTGGAAATGTGTGTTCTGAGGCCCTGGGGACGCAACATTACAGTGGTACAGGTGGCCAACTCGACACCCACCGTGGAGCAGTGAAGAGCAAAGGTGGTAAGGGTATCATCGCTTTGAGATCCACTGCCAAGAACGGAACCGTTTCCACGATCGTGCCACTGCTGCCACAAGGTTCTCCCATCACGGTTCCCAGGCAAGAGCTCGACTACGTTGTGACTGAATGGGGTGTGGCACACGTTAGGGGAAAGACCATCAGAGAAAGGACCTTAGCACTGATTTCTATAGCACATCCGAATTTCAGGAATGCTCTCATTTCCGAAGCGAAGAAATTGGACTTAATCTGAAAGAAAGGGGTGAGTTGGATGAAAAAGCTTTTGGTGGCTTTCTTTGTGTTACTCACTTTGATGGCTACGGCAAAAACGATCAAGATTGGAGCGATTCTACCGCTATCTGATATTACGGGAAGACAAGCAGCAAACGCTATGAAGCTCGCTGTGAAGGAGATCAACGAAGCTGGTGGCGTGCTTGGTATGCAGATTGAGCTGTTCATCATGGACGATGAAATGAAACCTGAAAAAGGTGCAGCGGCAGTCGATAGACTTGCAACTGTGGAAAAGGTTGACTTTTTCGTTGGAGGGATGTCCAGTAGCGTCCATCTGGCACAGATACCGATTCTGAAGAAATACCAAAAAATAACGGTGTGGATAGGTGCAGCCTCTTACAGATGTGAAGAAGCAATAGGTCCAGATTCCGATTGGTATTTCCACCTGCATCCTTGGGACTATCTACAAGGTGAAAGCTATGCACACGGATGGCGAGCGATCACTCAAAAATATCCACAGGTAAAAATCGAGAAGATATTCTTGGCGTACGAAGAGGGGGCTTTCGGTACCAGTTCATTCAAGTCTTACCAAGATGAGTTCGAGCTTGCAAAGAAGGGCACAGGAGTTTGGGCAGGTTTAATGAAAGATTTGAAAGGTGCACCGTTCAAGAGTGCAGCTCTGGGTGGCGGTGATTACAGGGCCGTCTTGCTACA
Source organism: Pseudothermotoga sp. (assembly GCA_025060105.1). Classification (NCBI taxonomy): domain Bacteria; kingdom Thermotogati; phylum Thermotogota; class Thermotogae; order Thermotogales; family Thermotogaceae; genus Pseudothermotoga; species Pseudothermotoga sp. The sequence goes on from JANXCS010000007.1 coordinate 61,931, forward strand.
AGCAAAACAGTACGATCCAGATTTGTTCATCTGGGCAGGTTACGATGCTGATGCAATACCCATGTTAGTTCAAGCAAAGGAAATAGGTTTCGCACCAAAGTTATTCGTCGGAGCACCTCCAGGATGGCCTGCTGACTTTGGCAAGAACCCTCTATCGCACGGTGTTGTCCTTTACGGCATGTGGGCTCCCACTCTGAAAGAAGTCAGTCCGATAGCAAAACATTTCTGGAATGCTTACGTGAAAGAGTTCAATGAAGAACCTGCGACGTATTTCGCTCCCCTCGGTTATACCAACATAATGTTCCTTATTGAAGGTATCAAGAAAGCGGGTTCATTGGATAAAGATGCAATAATCAAAGCTCTCAGAGAGATCGAGTACGATTCACCTGTTGGAGGCGTTTTGAAGATTGCACCGAGCAGAATCATAAAGAATCAAGGTTTCAGAGCTCAAAAGATCTTACAGTGGCAGAACGGAGTCCAACACGTTATCTGGCCCTTCGAGTATGCCACTGCCCAGCTGATCTACCCCTTCCCAGGTTGGCAAGGCAGATGAACTATGGGCTGGGCTTCGGCCCAGCTCTCTCCAATGTTGGAAGAGGTGAAGTGTGTGAGAAGGAACGTCGTCGGGTACTTCATACTTGCTGTTGTGTTGCTCATCGTAGCTTTGTTCAGACCTTACGCTTTCTTCTATGGTTTGCAGAGAGGAAGTCTCTACGGCATGATAGCACTACCACTCGCACTCATACTCGGTATCGTCGGACTTTTGAACCTCGCGCATGGGGAATTTTTGACCCTATCGCTCTATCTCACCTATTCTTTGTTCGACAGATTCAAAATCGATCCACTCGTTTCGATGCTCATGACCGTTCCGTTTCTTTTGGCGTTCGGATTCGCTGTGTACAAGTTGGTCATAGAAAGATCTTTGAAAGCTCACCATCTGAACCTTCTACTTTTGACCTTCGGTGTTTCGATAGTTATGGTCGAAACATTCAACATTGTTTGGACTTCCAGGCCGAGGAACATATACGTACCTTACGCAACAACGTCTGTGAACATCTTCGGTGTGCGCGTTGGTGGGTACGAATTCTTCTACACATTGATAGCCATGATGGTTTTGATTGGGTTGCTTATATTTCTCAAAAAGACTCGTCTTGGACAAGCAACTTATGCTGTGGGGCAAAATCCCAAAGGTGCAGCCATCGTTGGTATAAATGTGAAGTTGGTCTATGCTTTCGTTTTCAGTCTTGCCGCAGGCTTGGTGGCATTGGCTGGTGCCTTTCTCAGCGTGAGAAGTTCGATCTTTCCACATGTTGGTGGCCCTTTCACGATGAAATCTTTCAGTTTGACCGCCATGGCTGGATTAGGTAATCTCCCAGGCATAGTGTTGGCAGGTATCGTGCTAGCGGTCGCAGAAGAAATCGTGAAATCCATACCGAGATACACAGGTTGGGCAGATCTCGTGTTCTTCGTAGTGCTCATAGTAGCTATTGTGTTGAAAAGTTTCAGGAGGCGAGAAGGATGAAATATCTTACGATATGCAGTCTTTGTGTGTTGTGTTTCTTGTTACCTTTCTTCGCGGGAGCGTACCTTGTGCATGTTCTCACTTCGATCATGATTTTTTTATCTTTGAGCCTGAGCTGGGACATGATGTTGAGAACGGGGCAACTTTCTTTCGGGATAGCGGGTTTCTTTGGATTGGGTGCCTATGCTTCGATCATCGCCGTCGATGATTTCTCCGTTCATCCTTTGATGAGTATCTTCGTGGCAGCGATCTTCGCTGCATTGATCGCCTTGGGTTTGGGTTGGATCGTTTTGAGGTTACGGGAGATATATTTCGCCATCACGACTTTGGCTTTATCTAGCGTTTTCATGATTTTCGCAAGGAATTTGAGCGATCTGACGGGAGGATCTGCGGGAAAGGTTCTCTACGAATCGATTTTCGGTGGTGATCCAATCAAAACCTACTGGCTGGTCCTCTCGATAACTCTCATTGTGATCCTCACCTCCGAACTGTTCGAGCGGACAAGAATCCATTTTGCGATAAGTTCCATCCGCAACGATGAAATTACTGCAAAGTGCTGTGGAGTAAACATATTCAAGTATCTACTGCTAGTTTTCGTTCTTACTTCAGCTATACAGGGTGCCATGGGCGCTCTCTATGCACAACAGTACGCTTTCGTTGAACCCGAAAGCACATTTTCAGCAAATTTCCTTTTACTTCCCATGTCTATGGCGCTCGTTGGTGGTATATATTCCACGATCGGTCCAATAATGGGGGCTTTGGCTCTAGGATTAGCTTCCGAATATCTCAAACTTGTGATGCCATATGGACACCTCATAATCTATGGTTTCATATTGATCTTCACGATAATGTTCATGCCTAAAGGCATTTATGGAACCATCGTCAATAGATTCAAAAGTCGATAGGGGGCTTCCGTTGTGTTGTTGAGAACTGAAAATCTAACTAAGCGATTTGGAGGTTTAGTTGCAATCAAATCGGTGAATTTGCAGATACAACCTGGAGAAATACTTGGTATCATAGGCCCCAACGGTGCGGGTAAAACTACCTTCACCAATTTGGTATCTGGTGTTCTTTATCCCACGGAGGGACGCATCTATTTTCACGAGAAGGATATAACGTTTACTCCAGCACATTTGCGAGCGCGGATGGGGATAGCTAGAACGTTCCAGCTTGTGCGTCCATTGAGAGATTTCACCGCACTTGAAAACATCATGGTTTCTTTTCTTTTTGCCAAAGGCAAGTCCTTGTCCGAAGCACGTAAGTTTGCTGTACATGTGTGTGAACTCGTTGGTTTGGATAAACCCGATAGAAAGCCTGATAAACTCACCGTTTTCGAGATGAAAAAATTAGAGATCGCAAGAGCGCTCGCGTGTGAACCAAGGTTGCTAATCCTAGATGAAGTCATGGCAGGATTAAACTATGAAGAGATGGAGCACATGATCCAATTGGTACGTCATTTACGACAAAAGGGTTTAACCATATGCGTTATAGAGCACGTGATGAGTGTGATAAACCAGCTGACTGATCGAGTTGTTGTGTTCGATAGGGGCGAGATCATCGCAGAAGGTTCTTATCAAAAGGTTGCTAACGATCCGAAAGTCGTGAGTGCCTATCTTGGGGAGGAAGCGTGATGCTGGAGATAGATCGATTGAACGTGGCATACGGTAAAGTCAAAGTCCTTTGGGATGTCTCACTCAAAGTGAAAGAAGGTGAAGCCGTTGGGCTGTTTGGTCCCAACGGTGCTGGTAAAACTACGCTTGTAAACAGTGTCTTGGGGTTTCTCAGACCGATCTCAGGTAAAATCTTCTTCGATGGAATTGAAATAACAAATTTAGAGACCCACAAGATCGTGAAACTAGGTATAGCACTCGTTCCACAGGAACGCGAGCTCTTTCCGGCCATGAGCGTTGAGGAAAATCTCAGGGCAGGTGCGAACTATGTACCACACGGAAGAGAAAAGATGAAAGAAGCCTTCGAGCTGGTTTTCACCCTCTTTCCCGTCCTCAAGGAAAGGTTGAAACAGAAAGTCGGAACGATGAGTGGTGGAGAGCAAAGAATGGTGGCGGTTGCAAGGGCTCTCATGTCTTTCCCAAAGGTTTTGATTCTTGATGAACCTTCCGTTGGATTACAACCATCGATCGTTTCAGAGCTCTTTTCAAAGCTTGCAGATATCAAAAAACGGGGCGTATCAATCCTCCTAATAGAACAAAATGTAAGACAAGGTTTGAAGGTGGTCGAAAGGGGTTACGTGCTTGAAAACGGTAGAATAGTCATGGAGGATTCTTCACAGAATTTGATCAACAATGAACACGTGAAGAAAGCCTATCTTGGTTTGTAGGAAGGGGTGATTCTGTGAGATTGTCAGGAAAGGTGTGCATCATCACGGGAGCTGCGAGCGGTATCGGTAGAGCGGCAAGTTTGCTCTTCGCGAAAGAAGGTGCAACGGTCTGCGCATGTGATGTGTCAGAACAAGCTTTGAAGAAACTTGTCGAAGATGCTCAAGGGTTACCTGGTTCCATTGATCCTTATATTCTTGATGTGACCAACAGAGAACAAGTATTTAAGATCGTCGAACAAATCGTCGGTAAATACGGAAAGATCGATGTGCTTGTGAACAACGCTGGGATCACGAGGGATGCCTTGCTCGTTAAAATGACAGAGGAAGATTGGAATGCGGTGATCAACGTGAACCTCACAGGTGTGTTCAACATGACTCAAGCCGTCGCACCTCACATGATGAAAGCTCAAAAAGGATCGATCATCAATACCTCCTCAGTCGTTGGAATCTATGGAAACATTGGCCAGACGAACTATGCGGCAACCAAAGGTGGCGTGATTGCGATGACAAAAACTTGGGCCAAAGAGCTCGCTCGGAAAGGTGCACAGATAAGGGTCAACGCTGTGGCTCCGGGGTTCATAAGAACACCCATGACGGAGAAAGTTCCAGAAAAGATCATCGAGGCGGTCGTGAGTCGAACACCATTGGCGCGAATGGGAGAACCAGAAGAAGTGGCAAATGTTTATTTGTTTCTCGCGAGTGACGAATCTTCTTACATCACAGGACAAGTGATCGGTGTAGATGGAGGTTTAACGATTTGAAACTCAACCTTTTGAGGGGGGATGCGTGGTGAAGAAACTGCTGGTTGTATCGTTCGTTTTAGCCGTGATCTTGACCTTTGCTGAGGTCGGAGTTTATCCAGACAAAATCGTAGTTGGAACTTTCCAAGCGCTTTCTGGACCTTACGCGGTCATAGGTCAAGAGATGTCCAAAGGCTTGCTCGCTTACTTCAACTGGATCAACAAGAACAACGGTGTTTACGGCAGGAAGATCGAATTGCTCATCGCGGATGATCAACTCAACCCAACCAGGACTGTCGTTGAAGTGAAGAGACTGGTTGAATCTGACAAAGTTTTTGCAATCGTTGGCGGTCTTGGTACTTATGGGTGCCTAGCCGTCATGGATTATCTGGAACAGAACAAAGTACCGTTTGTCTACCAAGGTGCGGGTACAAGCTTGTTGGTCGTACCACCGAAGAGATACATCTTTGGAGTGCAGCCAGACTACACTTTGGAAGGTCAGCTCATCGCCAGATTCTTGGTCGAAAATTTGAAGAAGAGAAAGATCGGAGTCATTTACATGGCGAACGATGTCGGTAAAGAAGGTCTAGCTGCAGTGAAAATGAGACTCGAAAAATATGGTATGAAGCCAGCCATCGAAATCGCTTACAATCCACTTGAAACGGATTACAGTGCGCTCGCAGTCGACGTGTTGAAAGTCTCACCGGATGCCATTGTGATATACGGCTTCTTGACGGACACTGTGAGATGGATCAAAACTTTAAGAGACTACGGTGTAGACGCTGCCATCGTGACCACCTATGCGAACGCAGATCCAAGCTTCATAAACTTGGCTGGCAAGTACGCCGAGGGCGTTTATCTCACAGGATGGGTCCCGTTGGCAACACCAGATAGACCTGAGTTCTTGAGAGATTATCAAAGGGCTGTGGCCATATTCCAGGAAAGTTATCCCAACCAGATCATGTCTTCTTACGCTGTGGCCGGATTCATTGCAGCTGAAGTGTTCGTACAGGGTCTGCTAAGGGCTGGACCAGACCTATCCAGAGAGAAACTTGTTGAAGCCTTAGAGACCTTCAAGAATTGGAACGGTATCTTAGCGAAGGATATCACGTGGGGACCTGGTTTGAGACGTGGAAAATCAACGATGTATTTCATGAAGATCGAAAAAGGTGCTTTCACAGCAGTGACAGATCTCATAGGACTTTGAATGAGGAAGGGGAAAGGCCCCCTTCCTCTTTGTCGGAGGTATGTGCATTGGCTCTGTTAGAGATAAATTCACTGACTGTAAAGTTTGGTGGACTCGTTGCTGTGGATCATTTTTCCATGGCTGTGGAACAAGGCGAGATTCACTCTCTGATAGGTCCCAACGGGGCTGGAAAGACAACGGTTTTCAACGCGATAACTCGTGTAGTCAAGATTGATTCAGGCACCATAAAGCTCGACGGTAAAGAATTGATCCATACCAGTCCACACCAGATCATCTCCATGGGCGTGGCGAGGACTTTTCAAAATGTTGCTGTGTTCAAGTATATGACGGTACTAGAGAATTTCTATGTTGGTTATCACTGCAGAATCGAAGGAGGTTTATTGAACGATCTGTTTTCGAGTAAGAAAAAATTGATTCGAAACTATGAGATGTACAAAAAAGCACTCCATGTGGCAGACTTTTTGGGTTTGAAAAGCAGACTTTTGAGTTATGCTGGAACGATACCTTTCTTTCATCAAAAGCTCGTTGAGATAGGACGCGCGCTCATGTCTGAGCCGAAGTTGATCCTTCTGGACGAACCAGCTGCAGGTTTGAATGAAACCGAGACTCAACAGATGATGTTGATCATTCGACGCATGAGGGATGAGATGGGTGTAACCGTTTTGCTGATAGAACACGACATGCGATTGGTGATGGATGTGTCGGACATAGTGACGGTCATGGACTTTGGTAAGAAGATCAGCGAGGGGCGACCAGAGGTAGTTAGAAAGGATCCGCGGGTCATCAAAGCTTATCTGGGAGAGATGGAGGATGCTTGAGATCAGAAACGTAACTGTCACCTACGGCCCAGTCATCGCCGTGAAGAACGTCTCACTTCGGGTAGATAAAGGCTCCATCACAGTGATACTCGGTGCCAACGGTTCGGGTAAATCGTCACTTCTGCAAGCCATTGTGGGTTTGAACAGAATCGCCTCTGGTCAGATAATCTTCGAAGGAGAGAGGATAGATAAATTGCAAGCACACGAGGTAGTCAAACGTGGATTGGTTCTTTGTCCTGACAGTAGGATGATCTTTCATAGGATGAGCGTTTTTGAAAACTTACAAGCAGGTGCATACCTGAGGAAAGATGATTTTTCCAGCGATTTAGAGTTCATTTTTAAACTTTTCCCCAGATTGAAAGAACGTCTGAAACAAAAAGCTGGCACGCTTTCAGGTGGAGAAAGACAGATGCTCGCGATAGCGAGAGCACTCATGGCAAAACCAAAACTACTCATGCTCGACGAACCTTCCACAGGTTTAGCACCGAATTTGGTCACCGAGATCATGAAAGTGATCAAGCAAATAAATGAAGCTGGTGTGACGATCCTTTTGGTTGAACAGAGTGCTTATGCTGCTTTGAAGATTTCCAACTATGGCTATGTTTTACAAACGGGAAGGATAGTTCTCGAGGGTCCTTCTGAGCGATTGTTGAAGGACAGTTTCGTGATCGAAAGCTATTTAGGAGGGAAAATGGGTGTTTCTGAATAGGTTGATTCTCGGTCTTTCCACTGGTGCTTTTTATTCCTTGACAGCCATAGGTATAGTACTCATATTCAAAGTTACAGGTCTGATGAACTTTGCCTACGGGAACATGGCGATGTTCATGGCGTATTTGACTTATACTTTCGTTGCCATGGGCTTTGGTTCTTGGGCTGCATTGATTCTCGTGATACCTATAAGTTCTCTCTTTGGTTACATGGTGGAACGTTTCACGTTGAGACCCTTGAAGAGGTTCTCACACGGCTCGATGTTGATAGTGACCTTCGGATTACTGATGATTTTAGAAGGACTCGCAACCCAGATATGGGGGACACAATACAAATCCATCCCAGAATTGATAGTGGGAAGACCGTTCGTACTGAGAGGCAACTTTGGGATAGTTGTGCTCAGAAGACAGGATCTTTTGCTCTTCACGATTTTGTTGGGTGTATCTGTAATGATCTTTCTACTTCTCAGATTCACGAAAGCTGGGATAGCCATGCGTGCTGTTTCCGAAAACGAGAGGGCAGCTCAACTGATGGGTATCAATCCAGGCAGGGTTGTATCTTGGTCTTGGATGGTTGGCACTGCGGTGGGAACGGTGGTTGCGGTACTCGGAGCACCAAAGACTTACGTTTCTCCAACGATGATGATCTATTATCAACTTCAAGGTTTCACTGCTGCGGTACTCGGAGGTTTCGACAGCCTCCTTGGAGCTGTGTGTGGTGGATTGACTTTGGGTGTCATAGAGAACCTGATAGGTGGTTATATAAGCAACGAACTGAAAACGACCTTGTCACTGGGCATAATCGTCGCCATATTGCTCATTAGACCCCAAGGGTTGTTCGGGAGCGAAGAGATCAGGAGAGTGTAAAAAAATGAAATGGTTGTTGCTGTTAGCTTTGATTTTGATCCCCATTTTACCTAAGATCAGTGGTTTTGTACTCACACTTCTGAGCTTGACCATGATTTACTCCATCGCAACTATGGGATTGAACTTGATCATGGGTTATGCTGGTCAAATTTCCATAGGTCACGCGGCTTTCATGAGTGTTGGCGCGTACACATCGGCGATCTTGGTACAAAAATTTTCTGTTCCCATACCGCTATCCTTGATCGCAGCAACTTTCCTTGGTGGAATCACAGGCATTCTTCTAGGTTTTCCTGCGCTCAGATTGAAAGGATTCTACCTCGCGATAGTGACGATGGGGTTCGTTGTCGCAGTGGAACAACTCTTTGGTGCTTGGTCAGAGTTGACGGGTGGACATATAGGAATGAGGAACATAAAGCTGTTTGGGACTGACAGGGTGAGTTACTATGTCGTCCTGTTCTTCTTGGTCCTATGTTTTTACGTGTTGAGATCGATCGTCAAGGGTAAAACAGGTAAAGCACTGGCGGCAATAAGGGAGAACGAATTGGTTGCGAGAGTGTTTGGTGTGAATCTGACTTATCACAAAGTAATCGCCTTCAGTGTTGGCTCGGCTTTCGCGGCACTCGCTGGAGCACTGTACGCGCACACGATAGGTTACATAGCACCAAGCCTCTTTGGACTCGGAAAATCTTTGGATCTGTTAGCGATGGTTGTTATCGGTGGACTTGCTTTAGAAATAGGACCTTTCTTTGGTGCGGCGTTGTACACAATCCTGCCATTCTTTTTCAGCAGGACACGTTTTTCACTCTCCATAATTTTTGGTTCTATATTGATACTGACCGTGCTGTTCATGCCACGGGGAATAGCTTACCATGTCACCAATTTCTGGCTCAAATGGGGAGAACTCCCTCTAGTTTGGTTCAAGAGAAAACGTGGAAAACCCGAAGGTAAGTTCATCGAAACTTCAATTGGGAAAATTCACTACGTTGAGGCAGGCGAAGGAGTCCCGATCGTGTGCATCCACGGGAACTTTGGTTCTTTCAGATGGTTCAAACCGATCTTAGGAAAGATCGAAGGGTTCAGAACGATTGCGTTGGATTTACCCAACTTTGGTTTTTCAGATTGGTGTAATCCAAGCATCGATACATACGCAAAAGCAGTAGAAGAATTCTCAGAAAAGCTAAATTTGAAGCAGGTTGTACTGATGGCACACTCTCTTGGTGGAGCTGTAGCGATGAAATTAGCTTTAAGAAGACCTGATTTGTTGAAAGGTTTGATTTTGATCGACCCATGTCCCGTGGATGGATTACAAACACCGAGTGAGAATTTGCCATACCTTGAGCTTTACAAAAGAAACAGATCGATGGTGAGAAAGTCACTTTACGGTTTACTGAGTTCTGTGAGGGATAGAAAATTCGTCGAGAAACTCGTGGATGATGCTTTGAAGATGAATCCAAACGCTGTGTACGCACATGCAGAAGAGCTTGCCAAGTTCGATTTGACCAGAGAACTTGAGCAATATCGAGTTAAAACGATGGTTCTTTGGGGTGATATGGATCCACTTTTGACACGCGAACAAATGGAGAAAACCTCTCGAGCTTTGAACGCCGAGTTAATAATCATTCAGAACGCGGGTCATACACCATTCGTTGAATCAACAGGGTTGTTCTTGAAAAAGGTCCATAATTTTCTGAAGGAGGTTTGAACATGAAACATGCAAGGATCGTTTCTTCTGGTCGTTATGTTCCAAGCAAAATCATGACCAACGAACAATTTGAAAATCTTGTTCATTTCAAGATCGATCCTTACTTTTCAGAGCAAATCGGGATAAAGCATCGGCACCTTTCAAACGATGAAGAAACTCCCACGTTCATGGCAGCAGAAGCAGCGAAGAGAGCCCTTGAGAGGATCAACATGAAACCAGAAGAGATAGACTTGATCATCGTCGGCACAGACACACCCGAAGCCATATCTCCTCCAGATGCGCCGAGGGTTCAATACCTCATCGGTGCGCATAAAGCAGAACCTCTTGCGTTCAATGTGAATGCTTCTTGTGCCAATGGAGCTCTGCTTTTGGATATCGCCGCACGTTACATAGCCATGGGTGATTACAAAAATGTTCTTGTGATAGGTGTCTACGCTATGACTAAGTTTTTGAACTGGAAGTATTCATGGGAAGCACTATTTTCAGATGGCGCCGGTGCTCTCATTTTAACTGCATCTGAGCAACCAGGCTATCTTGGTAGTGTCGCTCGGAGCGATGGTAGTTGGTGGTACAACTGGGGTATTTACATGGGAGCAGGGACGATGAACATTCAAGGTTTTGAAAGAGGGCTACATAAGCTCGATTTGAGAGCAGCTTATCCAGCCACGGTCAACGAGGAAGGTTGGCCCATGTTGCTCAACAAGTTGATGGAGAAATGTGGTTTTTCAAAGGACGAAATTGGAATGATCTTTTTCACCCAGGTGAGAAAGAAGACGATACAAAAGGTCATGGAAACCATAGGACTTCCAGAGGAGAAAGCGTACATGATCATGCACAAGTACGGTTACACTGGTTCAGCTTGTGTCTACATGGCTTATGACGATGCTTACGATGAAGGGAAATTGAACGACCTTGAAGGTAAGATCATCATCTTTCTCACCTCGGGGGTGGGATACCAACAAGTGGCTGTTGCCTTCAGAGTGTGAGGTGATGAAGAATGTTCCAAACCTCCGATGGCGTTTTGATAGATTACGAGTTTCATCCCGCTGAAGGCGAAGTAGTAACACTGTTGAACGGTATTTTCATGAACTGTCACAGCTGGGATTTTCTTCTGAAAGATCTGAAGGGACGCTATTCAGTACTCACACACAACTTCAGATGTCAATGGACCTCTTCGAATGGGGATTGTTCGTTTGAAAAACACGTTCAAGATTTGAAGGAACTATGTGATCATTTAAACATAGACAAGTTGCATTTGGTCGGCACATCCTACGGTGCAGAAGTTGGGATGCACTTCGCCATCAAATATCCACAGATGGTGAAAAGTCTTGTAGTAATCACGGCCACAGCACGCGTGACTCCTTACATTCGAAACCTCGCGTTGAGATGGAAAGCAGGTGCCGAGACGAAAGATCCCATCAAGTTCGTGCTGAGTTGGTTGAACGATGTCTACAGTGAAAAGTTCATAGATGAACATCCAGATCTGTTGAGCAACATCGTGACCAGGATGAGTGGTTTCAACTACGAAGGTGCCATCATGTTATTAGATTCCTTCTTACAGATGGAACACGATCCTCTCGTTGAGAAGCTCTCGAAGATAGATTGCCCAACACTCGTTATAGTTGCCGAGTACGATCGAGTGAAACCTCCACACTTTTCATACGAGATCGCTTCCCAAGTCAAAGGCTCCAAATTGGTGTGTATACCAGATACTGGGCACGCCATCGTGGTGGAAAAACCGTGGATCGTCTCGTATCTTGTAAGGTCACACTTAGCTTTGCTGGTTTGATATCGTTCCAATCAACCAACTGAGATAATCTCTGTCCACATTCTTTGCTTCTATCGAGATGATGGCTGGTGTAGTGTAAGGATGAGATTTTTTCAACACTTCGAAAACCTCATCTTCTTTGAACTTGTCCGTTTTCAGAATGGCAGCCCATTCCTGATCTTCAACGATTCTACCTTGCCACCAGTAACCAGATTGAATTTGAAAGATGTTGAAACAAGCGATCTTCCTTTCTTCGAGGAGCCGCTTGCATACGTTCACACAATCTTCCTTCGTTGGAAAGGTGGTGTAGATCAAAACCATTCGAGCACCTCCACAAACCCACACAGAATCGTGAGTGTAGAAATTGAGAGTTAAAAATGCCAAATGTCGTTTCACATGCCCAAATAAGCTTTTTTGACCAGCTCACTCTCGAGCAACTCTTTCCCAGATCCATGCGCAATTATCCTACCGGTTTGAAGCACGTAACCTCTATCAGCTATTTCTAAAGCTTCTTGAACTTTTTGTTCGACCAGCAAAATGGCAACGCGTTTTTCTTTATTTATTTGTTTCAGTGCATCTAGAACTTTGTCTACCATGATCGGCATCAAACCGAGTGACATTTCATCAACGAGTATGAGCTTAGGATCGGCCATCAACGCTCTACCTATGGCGAGCATTTGTTGCTCTCCACCAGACAGAGTCTCGGCTTTCTGATTTTCACGCTCCTTCAGCCTTGGAAACAGATCAAAAACTTCTTTCAGTAGTCTGCTGATCTTGACACGATCGTTCAGCGTGTAGGCACCCATCAAGAGATTGTCCTTCACGGACATTTTACCGAATACATGTCGGCCTTCAGGCACGTGTGCTATCCCTAAGCGCACTATTTCGTGTGCAGTGAATCTGTGTATGGGTTTACCCAGAAACTCTATCTCACCGGTTATGGGTTTCAACAAGCCAGAGATCGTCCTCAGAACGGTTGACTTACCAGCACCATTAGAGCCCACGATTGCAACGAATTCACCTTCGCCGACCGATATAGAAACATCGAAGACTACGGCTATCCCGTCATAACCTGCGGTCAAGTTTTTTACTCTTAGCATAGTACCTCTCCCCCAGATAAGCTTTGATGACTTCCTCGTTGTTGATGATCTCAACTGGCTTGCCTTCAGCGATTTTCTTGCCTGCACTCAGAACGACAACCCTGTTGGATATTGGCATGATCGCCTCCATGATGTGCTCAACGATTAAGAGCGTTATGCCGGATCTGTTGAGCTTCACACATAGATCCATCGCTTCCTTTATCTCTGACTGATTCAAGCCAGCCATTGCCTCGTCAAGCATGATCATTCTCGGCTTGGTTGCTAAGACTCGTGCTATCTCAAGCCTCTTTTTATCAGCGATCGTCAAATTTCCAGCGAACATGTCACGTTTGTCCCACAAGTGTGTCAAATGAAGTACTTCTTCTGCTATCTTCTGAGCTTCCTTTTTATTGGAGGATCTCAAAAAGGCACCAGTTAACACGTTGTCTCTGACGGTCATATCCTTCAAAGGTTTGACGATCTGGAAGGTTCTCGTCAAACCCATCATGGTTATTTCGTGTGAGGGTTTACCCGTTATGTCCTTTCCGTCAAAAAACACCTGCCCACTGAAAGGTTTATAAAATCCACTTATGCAATTGAAGAGTGTGGTTTTGCCCGCACCGTTTGGACCTATGAGACTGACGATCTCGCCTTCTTTCACAACGAACGAAACGTTATCGTTCGCCACGAGGCTACCAAATTTCATCGTAATTCCCCGCACTTCAAGCAACGGTTTTGCCATATTCGATCCTCCTTCTTTTGCGAATTCTCAGAAGTCCAAGTACTCCCCTCGGTTCGAAGATAACGATGACCATTATCAGTACCCCGTAGATCATCAGATCTATACCTTTACCAGTACCACCGAGATAGGTACGCGTGTACTCCGAGAGAGGAATCAGAATGGCTGCCCCGACGATCGGACCATAAATGTTCCCCAGTCCGCCCAAGACGGTGAGTAAAACGATCTTCATAGATGTTTCAAGCCCGAACACCATGAATGGATCTATATAGAGTATGTACTGTGCGTACAACGTGCCGAAAATGGCCGTCAACATCGAGCTGACAATCATTGCCAGCAGCTTGTACTTTGCGGTGTCAATGCCTAAGGCTTCCGCCGCTTCGTGGCTTTCCCTTATGGCTTTCAAGTAATAACCCATCTTGTTGTGCTCGATCGAAATGGAAACGAACAAGGTCAAAATGAACAGACCGTAAGCGATCAGTATGTAAGGCATCTTCGATCCATGAAACTGCATCGCCCATAAACTGTCCGGAACAACCGGTATAGAGATGCCTGTTGCACCTTCAACGTAGTCCCAGCTCACAAACAGTTGTTTTATAATCTCAGCCACCGCAAGTGTGGCGACAGCAAAGTAGTGACCTTTCAATCGAAAACATGGATAACTTACCAAAAAGGCTATAATGCCTGCGAACACAGCGCCAAGCATCATACCAAGCCACGGCGAGATACCGAACTTGTAGAAGAGAACCGTTGAGGTGTAAGCACCTATACCAAAGAAGGCTGCATGTCCAAAGGAGGTTTGCCCCGCAAAACCTGTTATGATGTTCCAAGCTTCCCCAAGGCCTGCAAAGATGATGGTCATCAACATGACGTGTTGAAAGTTGACGTTTCTCACGATCAAGGGAAGTAACAATAGAACCAAAAGAATTACGAGTAAAGGCGTTTTTCTCATCCCGTTCACCACCCGAAAAGACCTTTGGGTCTGAACTGAAGAACGAGCAGATAAATCAGAAAAGCTATTGCATACTTGAACTGCGTGCCAAGGTAAAAACCTCCTATCGTTTCAGCAAGGCCGATCATGATACCTGCGTAAAAGGCGCCCCATATGTTTCCAAAACCACCGAGTGCCACTATCACGAACGCCAGAAGCCCGTACATCGCGCCGGATTCTGGATAGACCGGAAATATGCCAGAAAGGAGCGTACCGGCCACACCCACGCAAACACCGGACAGTGCGAAGGTAAACATGTACACCTTCTCGGTGTCAACACCCATCAATTCCGCTACATCTTTACTCTGCGCGGTTGCCTGAATCGCTTTTCCAAATTTAGTCTTTTTTATGAACATCGCCACGGCGAGCGTCATGACGATACTGCCGAACGCCGCGACGAGCTGTGGCAAGCCGATGACCACATTGAAGATGATGAACCTTTTCCCAGACAAGATCGATTCACCAACGAATCTGTAGTTTGGGCTCCATAAGAATTGGGCCAAGTTTCTGATGAACAAACTCAAACCAAAAGTTGCAAGTAAAGCCATGAGCCCAGGTGCATTCACAACGCGTTTTATAACGAGTCTATAGGAAAGAATTGCTATCAATGCAGTAACGATCGCTGCAATGGGTAATGAAATCAATGGATCCCACTTCAAAAGAGCATAGAGCCAGAAAACAATGTACATGGACATCATCATGAAATCCCCGTGTGCAAAATTGATTATGTCCATCAAACCCCAGATCAATGTCAAGCCAACTGCCACAAGCGAGTAAACACTGCCAACGAGTACACCAGTAACGATAAGTTGACCGAGCATGTTCATCCCCTTCCACGATCTTTACAATTTTTAAAGGGGGGGCAACTATGCCCCCCTCTTTTCACCTCTTCGTCCAATCTGGGAACTGCGGTACAGGTGGTTTTGTCTGATAAGTTTCCGGCCAGACTGCCTCATAAATCCCGTTGAGGATCTGTGTCATGACGGAAGCCGAGTAAACATTCTGCCCATCGGGGCCAAATTTGATCTTCCCAGAGACAAAATACGGTGCCTCAAAGGTGTGGTTCTTGAGAACCTCCAACACTTTGGCCGGTTCGGTTGTACCAGCAAGGTTTATCGCCTCAGCTATGACGAGTGCGGAAGCGAAGTCTTCTAGAGTCGGTCCATCGATATCGACGTTTGATTTGACCTTGTACATCTCGTTGATCTTTGAAAGGATTGGCATCTTCGAGAACAGAGCAGAAGTCGTTGCGTTAGTTCCAGCAAAGTAATCAGCATCCTTACCGAGGTTAACGACGAACTGTGGATCTTGATACCCTCCACAGTAGGAGAGCACTACCTTAGGAACAACGTTGAATTCTTTGTACTTCTTGACAAACATCGTCATGTCACCTATGTAAGATGCATGGAAAATCGCGTCTGGTCTTGCAGATTTGACCCTTTGAACTTCGATATCCACGTTTGTAGCGTTCACAGGATATTTCACATCAGCAACGAGACTGAATTCTGGAAAGTCCTTGATTTTTTCCTTCACCATTTGTGCCGCGTGCACGCCATATTCGTTGTCGATATACACCACAGCAACTTTCTTTATGTTCGCATTGAATTTTTCGTTGAGGTATCTCAGGTACTCGAAGAAGAAGACTGTTTCCATACCATCGTGTGGAGCAATCCTGAAGAACCACTTCAAACCTCTCTCAGTGAGAGCTGCAGAACTGGAGGATCCTGCAACGAAAGGTATTCCGTACTTCTCAGCCACCTGGCTCGCAGGTTTCGTACAGGAAGATTGGTAACATCCAATGAGTGCTACAACTTTTTCATTCCTAATCAATCTCTCTGCCTCAGCCATCGCGAGTTCTGGGTTCCCTTGATGATCCGCAAAGATGATTTGAACCTTCGCTCCGCGCAGGTTAGGTAAACCTGCGGATTTGGCTAATGACAAAGCGATTTCTGGATATACCCCATTGATGATCTCTTGTGCAACCTCGATCGCGTATTTGATTTTGACGCCTGTTGCTGCCGCCGCACCGGTGAGCGGGAAGATAGCTCCGATCTTGACGACTTCCTGTGCTAGCACTAAAAAGCTCACGAGTAACACAATAACCACCAGCAACTTCTTCATACAAACACCTCCTCGGCTTTAAGTGTTGTGAAAATGTTAACAAACTTGCTCACAACCTTTTTGATTATAACGTTTTGAATATGATCGTGTCAAAAGATACTCAGCCTTTTCCCAAAAGGATTCTCTTCAAATAAAGCTCTTCTGCTCTTAGTTCTTGTGATAATTTTTCGTTTTTCCTCTTTAATTCAAGAATCTGTTTGAGTCTATCGTGAATAGACTTAGTCAGAGGATATTTCAACGTGAAGAACAGACTCAATAGAAGCAAACCTATGGGGAGCAACGCAAAGACGAAACGTAGAATCATTATGAAGGTCTGACTCTGAGGTTGTTGAATGATTCTCTTCACACCATCTATGATCTCTTCTCTCGGTGGCACATAACCTGCTGCAGCCACTATGTTCGATATCAGAAAGATCCCCACAGCCGAACTCATCTTCCTCATGAATGTGAACAGTCCTGAGAAGATACCCTCTCTTCTTTGTCCGCTTTCCAGTTCGTCGATATCAGGAACATCTGCAAAAATCGAATAGATCATGATTATGACGGCACTCGTTCCGATTCCCACAGCAGCTGCGAACAAGAACGCAACGAAAGTTGGACTGTCTGGGGTGATCGCAAAGCTGAACAGCATAACAATGATCCAAATGAGAAGCCCAAAAATAAAGGCTGTCTTTTTACCCAAACGCCTTCCAACTGCAGACCAGAAAGGTATAACGAGGACTTCGGCGATCAGAAGTGTTCCCAATGCGAGGTTTGTGATGTGTCCTTTATTCAGATAATAAGTCATGAAGTAGATGAGAATACTCATGATCACATCCATCGTCAAGAAGGAGAACAAATACATCAGCAGAACATAAACGAAAGAACGGTTCTTGAAAGGTTCGATGAAAGTTTCTTTGAAACTGAATTTGGATTGTTTCTTCCAAAAGTCAGGCCTTTCAAACGTGAGAGCAAAAGTGAATATGAAGGGTACGGCAAAGAAAACCCCAAAGAAACTAGCCATAGCTGTATATCCCTTGAGCGGAGAGTCGAATCTCTTTACGATCTCAAGGGGTAGGATCGCACAGAATATCGATGAAACCATTGAAAAAAGCATTCTGAAGGATGTGAGTGAAATTCTTTCGTTATAATCGATCGTCAGCTCTGGTGCTAAGGCGTTGTATGGGACCATGACCATGGTTGCCACCGTTGTGAAGAACATGTACGTTAAAATGGCATAAATGAACCGCTGTATTTCACTGGCGAAACTCACCGGATACCACATCAAGAAGAAGGAGAGAAATATGAATGGAATACCTGCTAAAAAGTATACTCTTCTTCTGCCGAACCTCGTTCTCGTTCTATCGGATATCACACCCATGATCGGATCGGTCACCGCGTCCCAAATTTTGCTCACCATGATCACAGTACCAGCGAGGGCGGGATTGATCCTCAAAATGTCCGTCAGAAAGTACAAATAATACGTACCGATGATTATGAACGCTCCTCCACCGTAGAGATCCCCCAGACCGTAAGCTATCTTAGTTTTCAAAGAAAGCTTCTCACTCATGCCTCTTCCCTCCATCAACAGAATTTCAAATTCTTTTCGTAATGTTTCCTCATCGATAGGTTCTCGGATAAATTGAGTATCTCTTCTATGACATTCTTCGCCTGCTCGAGAGAATTTGTTCTGGGATCTCTCATCAAGAACTCTATCAACGCGGATTTGTCACCGTTCATGATCGCATACAACGCCCACTCCATCCTCAACATCCTCGGCCACAGGTAAAACTTCAACACCTTCTCGCTCAACTTCGGTTCTATCCTCTCCACATGCCAACCATCTTTGTCCACAACGGCTGGTACCTCCACAAACACCCCATCCGGTATGCCCTCTATGTAACCTTCGTTCGGAACGTTTATCACAAACCTCCGAACGTTACCATTGACAAGTGAATCTATGAACTGGACCACTGGCTCGTTGGAGAGTCTATTTGCATCGAGCAACATTTCAACGGTTTGTCTGATATCTTCTGGTAACGTTACCAGTAACGGCCCAAAATAATTTACAAATCTTTTGAAACTGAACGATTCATCTTGAGCAAATTTTTTGATGAGCTCAACACCCAACGCGAGTTGATCGTACAACCATCGCCTACCTATATCAGAATCTGGTCCACCCCAAGGTTCACCGTACCATCTCTTCTTCGTCTCGAAGTCTTTGTTGTAATACCATGTCCCGTTCCTCACAGTGTCCCCTATCGGCATCATACCGTAAAACCTGTACATGTCTATCGCTGCAGGACTCATCTGCACATCAAAAGGATTTCTAGGCTTCCACCCCTCAAGGTTGCCCCCCTCTATCCACCTGTCCAACAACTCGTACCCATCTTCCCCATCGTAGAAAAACCTGTTCAACCATATCGCATGGTTGAAACCAGCTACCTGCCAATCTAGCTTCTTTTCATCCAAATTCAGCGCTTCAGCCATTTCGATCACACCGTGATGGCCGTGACAGAAACCGACCACCTTTATTTTTGAACAGCGACTTATGAGATTCGTGCCCTCAAAAACTGGGTTGGCCGTTTGCAAGAGCCACGCGTTGGGACAAATTCTCTCCATCATTCTGGCAAGATCCACGAAAAACTTCAGTTGGTTGAAATTCGTTATCGTGCAGTAATCTGTAACCATGTTGAGTTCTTGTGCATCGATACCTCTGTAGTAACCGTATCTCTCACCTATCTCTCTCACCTTGTCTAGATAAGCATGACCACCAACGAGGGCCGTGTTGATGACAAAATCAGCCTCGTGCAGAGACGTTTCTAAAGATGTGGTCTTTTCGAACCTGAGGTCGGCTCCGAGTTCTTTCACATATCTCACGGCAAGTTCATAAACTCCATTCAGCCTTTGTTCGTCGATGTCCATCAGGGAAACAAGGCTTCCTGATAAACCCTTCGTTTTGCAAAGATCGTTAACCAGACGCATCGAAAAAACCGCACTACCAGCTCCTATGATACTGATCTTCACAGGTGCCATACTCTTCCTCCTTCCCACTCAAATGCCTAGATAGGCCTTCCTTATCTGTTCGCTGTCTATGAGCTCCTGCGTTTTACCCTTTAGAACGATGGAACCGTTCTGCATCACACAGACCTCATCCGCAACTTGCAATGCTTTTCGAGTATTCTGTTCCGCTAAGAGTATAGTCAATCTCTCCTCCTTCAACTTCTTGATCACGTTGAACATCTCCGTGACAAGAAGTGGCATCAGACCAAGGGAAACTTCATCCATGATGAGAAGTTTCACACGTCCTACCAGAGCCCTCCCGATGGCTAACATCTGCTTTTCTCCTCCACTCAGAGTTTTTGCAAGTTGTTTCTTCCTCTCTGCCAATCTGGGAAAGAGCTCAAACACCCATTCTATCTTACGTCTCGCCTCGCTTTTATCGAGCATCATCGCACCTATCTGCAGGTTCTCCATCACAGTCATATCGGCAAAAGGTCTCGCACCTTCAGGTACTATCGAAATACCCATTCTGGATCGTTCCCAAGGTTTCAGATTCGTTATGTCAACTCCGTTGAATATCACTTTACCTGAATGGACACTCACAAGCCCCATGATCGCATTCAAAACGGACGTTTTACCCGCACCGTTGGCTCCAACGATCGCGAGTAATTCTCCCTCGTTCAGCGAGAAACTCACATCCTTGACCGCCGTGATCTTACCGTACCGAACACAGAGGTTCTCAACTTCAAGCAACCTCCTCACTCCCCAAATAAGCCTCTATCACCTTTGGATCTCTCATGACTTCTTGCGGGCTACCCTCTGCGATCTTCACACCGTAATCCAGAACGGTTATTCTCTGAGCAACCTGTACTGTGAAACGCATATCGTGTTCAATGAAAAGTATCGTCACGCCTGAACTGTTTATTTTTCTCACCAACTCAACCATTTCCTGCGTTTCGAGATCGTTCAAACCAGACACCGGTTCATCCAAGAGGATCAATGAAGGTTCCGTCGCTAAAGCGCGTGCGATCTCTACCTTTCTCTGTAAACCTAGCGGGAGAGTTCCAACCGCCACGTAAGCATACCTTTCTATACCAACGTTTTGGAGTATCTGCCAAGACTTTTCGATATATTCTTTCTCGAACGGTGATTTGTAAAAAGCCTCAAGCTCTGAATACATTCTCACTCCAAGCCCTGCCATTACATTCTCCAGCACGCTCAAAGAGAGGAACGGTTTGACAATTTGGAAGGTCCTCGCAATCCCCAGTCTAGCTATTTCACTGGGCTTCAAACCCACTATTCTCTTGCCATTGAAGATTATTGTTCCTGAATCTGGTTGGAGAAAACCGTTTATTATGTTGAACAGCGTCGTTTTCCCGGCACCGTTTGGACCTATTATCGCCCTGATTTCACCATGCTCGACATCGAGAGAAACGTTCTTAAGAGCCTGTAACCCTCCGAACCTTTTCGATATATTTTCTACCGAGAGGAGTTTCACCGAAGATCCGCTCCTTCATGCTTCCAACGATACCTTTAGGCATGAAGAACATCGTGAAAACTATGATGAATCCATAGATCAACATCCTGTAATCTCTAGCAAACCTCAACAGTTCTGGTAAGAAGGTTATCAACACTGCTCCGACCACAGGGCCAAAGAGCGTTCCCACTCCTCCAACGACGACCATCGTCAGAATACCTATAGACACTGGAAAAGAAAAATTGTCGGGGAATACGACCGTCATGTAGTGAGCCCAAAGATTTCCAGCGAGTCCAGCCATCAGACCAGCCATCGCGAAAGCGTACATCTTGTACCTCGCCGAGCTCACGCCCACCGACTCTGCGGCATCTTCATTTTCCCTCAGTGTGTCAAAACCGAGTTTCAAATAGGTGTTGGAAATATATCTGACCAAGAAAAACACAACTGTAGTCCAGATAAGCACGTAGAGTGCATAAATTTTTGTGTTGAAAACGATCCCAAACAACTTCGGCCTTGGCAAGCCCAAGATACCATACGGTCCACCGAAGAACTTGACATAATTGAAAACCGAGACAACGACAAAGTTGATACCGATGGTTGCAAGAACCAAGAAATCTTCCTTCACTCTGAGAGCAGGTAAACCAAGCAACAATCCTATTAGACCACTCACTAGAATTGAAAACAACAGGGCCAACCAGTAATCTAAACCGAATTTGACTGTTAGCACTGCGGATGCATAGGCACCGATTCCGAAGAAAGCTGCATGACCCAAGGAAACCTGGCCAGCGTATCCGATCAAAATGTTCAAGCTGAGCGCGAGTATGGTGTTTATCATCGTAAAAACGGAAACCGTCAAGAAGTAGTCCAAACTCATCTTTGCACCTTCCCAAACAAACCTTCAGGTTTGAACATCAACAGCGCTATCATGGCTAGAAAAGCAATCGCATCCCTTGGTAATAGAAACCCAAATTTATAAACTATCAGCGTTTCGACCAAAGCCAATATATAACTGGCCATCACCGCTCCTCTGATACTTCCAAAGCCGCCCAGAACAACCACAACGAAAGCTTTGTATGAGGGGACACTTCCCATGGTTGGATACACCGTGTTATCGTACAATCCTACCAGAATGCCACCGAGCGCTGCCAGAGCGGAACCTATCAAAAAGCCATACGTGATGGTTCTATCGGTATCGATTCCAAAGGCGCCGGCCAGATTCAAATCGTTGGCACAAGCCCTCAAAGATTTTCCAAGTTTCGTTTTTATCATCAACAAATACAAAAGAAAGATCACGATGGCTGTACAAATGAGCATCAAAATTCCTTTCGAACCGAGATAAAGATTCGGTGTGATCAGATCGGGCAAGATCAAATGCACATCGAAAGGTCGTTTGTACGGTCCCCACAAGAGCCTGTATAGATCCTCCATAGCCGCGAACAGTCCAACACTCATAACTAGTGGAACGATGCGTCCTCTCTCAAGGACATGCTTGTAAAAACCTCTGTAGATGAAGGCACCCAAGAGTGAAGAAGCAATGAGCGAGAAAGAGATTGCGAAAACCATCGAAAGACCCAACTCATAGAGATAAACCGTAAACAAAGCGCCGAAGGCGTATACACCGGCGTGTGCTATGTGGAGTATTTTCAATATCCCATATATCAACGTCAAACCCACTGCGATCATCAGATAGCTACTACCGAGTACCAAAGCGTTCACAACGTTTTGTAGCAACCTTCATTCCCCACTTTCTTCTCGTTCTCTGTGACAAAAATATGGGGGCGGAAAGCCCCCAATCTTTTTACGGTGTGACGATCTTGGGATCCGTGACTTCCCAGAACCAATGGAACCTGTTTCCAAGATAAATTTGACAGGTGATAGTTCTGAGCGATTCTCTCTTTTCAGTGAAACCTCTGAATCCTGTGACAAAATCTTCTAGCTCTTTATCGCCAGCTTTTATACTCGCCAACGCATCTCTGATTTTGGCAGGATCGTAGCTACCAGCGAGCGCTATGGCCTTGATCGCCGCGATCACCGCATCGAAGGCCGATGCAGCAACCATATCTGCGTCCAAGCCGTATTTTTTAGCGTATTCCTCGATGAACCAACGCACGATCGGTTTTTCACTGTCCCTATCCAAATCTGTGGTGATCACCACACCGTTCGCAGCTCCCGCTTCAGCCAACTTGGCAAACTGAGGCGAATCATAACCTTCTTGACCTATGATTGGTACAAAGATACCCAGTTGCCTAGCTTGTGAAACCAATCTGGCAGCTTCCGAGAAGTAAGCCGTTGCGTATATAGCATCAGGTTTCAAGGCTCTGATTCGAGTCAAGATCGGTCTGAAATCTGTTTCCCCGAGGGGATATCTCTGCTCAAACACTATCTCAGCACCGAGTTTGATCGCTTCTTCCTTGAAGCCAGCGGTGAGGGAAACGCCGAAATCGTTGTCGATGGTCAGTATAGCGATCCTCTTTGCTCCAAGCTTTCGCACCGCCAAATGTGCCCCAGCCCTTCCCTGAACTGTCGCGAGTGTCCCCACTCTGAATATGTAATCTCCAGTTGCAACTATCTCAGGATGGACTGCATAAGCTGATATCATGGGTACCTTCAGCTGTTGGTATATCCCGGCGGCCGCTCTCGTCATTCCACTGTAAGAACCGCTCACCACAACCGCTACTCTATCTTGCTGAACCAATTTGTACGCTATGTTCACAGCTTGATCGGCTTTGAAGTTATCATCATACCAAACTAGTTCAACCTTTTGGCCTAGAACCCCTCCACGAGCATTGATGTATTCCACAGCTAACTCCGCTCCATGCAGGGCACTCGCCCCGTCCGCCGCGGCCGGTCCAGTGATCGGTGCGAAGAATCCTATCTTGATAGTACCCAAACCGAGCAAAGATAGCAAAATCCAGAATGCTACGAAAACTTTCTTTGCCACCAGCAATCCCTCCCTGTTTTGAATTGTAGCATCTTGACAACTCGTTTGTCAAAATTTCGTTCAAGAAGGCTTTTTCGTCGATGATCTTTCCCACGACAATTAGAGTCGAATGGATGTTGTTCGTGTAAAATCTCAAATCGAGGTGGAGAAGATCTCGAAGCAAAAGCGAAGAGGATTTTTAAGAACGATGAGTTTTTTGTTCGCCATTTTCTTGCTCTCCCTGCTACTTTTTGAAAGCAGAATGGATAAGAATCGAATCCTTTTAGTGTTGAGATCTGCAGATTTACTGGTTCGCGTCGTTCTGTGCTACTTTTTGTACGGCTATAGACAATCTTTCATCAAATTGGGTGCCACGTTGTTAGTTTTTTCCCGTTCACTTTCCATCGCACACCAGTTGGTTGAATTACCCCTTGTAGATTGGTCCTTCGAGTTGATAGATTTCGCTGGAATGACGTTCATCACGGTGAGTTTGCTTTGGCAACTGAGAGACTTCATCACCGAAGAATTTTACAAGTTGATCTATCTAGATTCGCTGACCAATGCTTTGAACAGACATGCCTTCTTCAAAATCGCAAGAAAAATTCTCAAATCTAAACGCTCTGCCAGCATCGTTTACATAGATCTCAACAAATTCAAAGAGGTGAACGACAGATTCGGACACATGGTTGGCGATAGAGTTTTAGAGATAGTTTACAAAAGACTGAAATCAGTCATCAAAGAACACGACCTGTTGGCGAGAATAGGTGGTGATGAGTTCGTAGCCCTTCTACCAGGTGCAAACAGATCGCAAGCTGTGCAGGTGGTGCAACGGATGAGCGAAAGATTCTGTAATCCGATTTCGATCATGAACACTACAATACAGATTGGCATGAGCGCCGGAATAGCCGTTTTCCCTGAAGATGGAGAAACATTAGAAGAGTTGCTAAAAAAGGCGGATGAAAACATGTACAAGGCGAAAAAGGTTCCAAACAGGGAGGGTGAAGGATGTTCGACGAGATGAAAAAACAACTGATCGAATATGGTATCAAACTCTTAAGATCGAATCAAGTGAGCGGTACTGCGGGTAATTTGAGTATCAAACTCAGTCCAAATTTGTTCGCCATCACACCTAGCGGTATGCCGTACGAATCGCTAGAACCTTCAGACATACCCGTGCTCGATCTGGATGGAAACACCGTGGATGGAAACAGAAAACCTTCTATAGAGTTCAGACTCCATCTTGAGATCTATAGGAACTTTCCTGATGTCAACGCGATAGTACACGCACATCCAATCTATTGTGGGGTTCTGTCCATTTTGAGATTGCCTCTTCCTGCGGTGAACGAAACTATGCTGATGTACACCAATTTTGTTCCTGTCAGCGATTATGCCAATTGCGGTACGGAAGAGCTCGCCAAAAACGTTGTTTCTGCTATGAAGGAAAGTAAAGCTGTCATCATGGCCAACCATGGTCTTGTTTGCGCTGGAAGTAGCTTGAAACAAGCTTTCGATATGTGCGAGACCATAGAGAGGTGTGCCATGATGTACGTTCTTGCCCTCTCAACGGGCAGAACAGCTTACACGATAGACGAGCAGTGCGCCCGAGAGGCGATGGAATTTCTCAAAAAACATTACGGACAGAGATCGTAAAACTATCTATAACTTCGCCATTCATTGAGATGGCTTCACATTCTACTCTATCTTCTTCAAAACGAAGTTTCACAAAGTGATGGACCACGACACCTTTGATGAGTCCCTCGAAAGATCCCACACGATAGAGTGGTGCACCTCCGCCCCCACTGACCACATAGGTGATACCGTCTTTGATCAACCTTTGGTAATTATGATCGTGTGAGCTGAAAACGAGAGGTATCCCCAACTGAGAAAACGTTTCATGGAGTAGCTGCAGCTTTTTAACAGTTTCAGTTGAGCCATGTGGACCTGCGCTGAATATGGGATAGTGAATGAAAACGATGGGAACTTTTCCTGAAAGGTCTATCGATCTTAAAAATTTTCTACATCCTTCGATGCCAACGTCTGGGTCCAAAAAGATCAACACGTAGTTGCCTACCTTGGCCCAATAGTTGTACACGCCGAAATATCGTTTGTAATAAACGTCTGGCTTTTCATGGTTTCCCTTCACCGGTTGAAAAAAAGCAATCTCTCTCAATGGAGCTGTTATTTCGAAGAAAATCTGCCAATCTTCATGGTTATCACCACTGTTCACCATATCTCCCAAATGAACCACAATGGATGGTGCATGTTGAATCATCATTTCTACCAGCTTTCTGTGCACTCTGTGACCCCAGCGGGAATCACCATAAACGATCATCGTGAACGGCACAGAAGGTTTCTCTACTAAGCTTGTTTCGCCAACGATTTTCCAACCTTCACCAATCAGGATCTTAGTTGGTGTTGCCAAAAGTGTGGTAACAAAGAGAAACAACGCAAAAAGCGAACGTTTCATTCACTCTTCCTCCCAAAGCTTTTGACCAAGATGCTGATACCCAATCCCACCAAAATGAATCCAAACAGAACTCGTGCCCAGCCGATCTTGAAAAAAATTCCAACGAAGAAAACTGCAGAGATGATCAGCAAAATTGAAGCCGCTCTCAACAAATTTCTCTTCTTACTCGCCAGATAAGCTTGAAACAGACCAAATCCAGGTGCAAAAACGAACATGGGCCAAAGGTAGCTCATCTTATCATAACCAAACACGGAACACAACAAAAGCACAACTCCAATCACAATGAAGATACCTGCCGGGATGAACCTACCAGCTCCTTTGCCCAACACACCGAATTCGAACAAAAATCCGAAAAGCAAAAGCAGGGTTATCCAAAAATAGTTCACATCGATCCGTGCCAGTAAAACTACACCGAGTGCTGTGAAAAGTACACCAAAGAAGATACCCACCTTATGGATCTTTTCCAATTCACTCACCCTCCGATCTGACCATTGATCTGCTCTTTCAACTGGAGTGCCCTCAAGTATGTTTCTTGAATCGTTTTCATCAGAGCCCCTCTGATACCTTCCCTCTCCATCGTGTAAATACCCTCGATCGTCGTTCCCGCTGGGGAAGTCACAACGTGTCTGAATTCTCCTGGATGATTTTCAAGTTTCAAAAGTAGTTCTGCAGAACCAGCCATCGTTTCAAGGACCATCAAACGAGATTTCTCATAAGAAAGTCCCATCCTTATACCTGCATCTATCAGTGCTTCGACGATGACGAAGAAGAATGCAGGTGCACTTCCGCTGAGTGCCGTCACAGCTTCCATTTGTTCCTCTTTGATCTCCACCACTGTGCCGAGACAAGAAAGCATTTTGAGACACATTTTCCACGTTTCATCGTTCAAATCTTCAGATCTACAAGCTCCTATGAGCCCTTTTCCGATCATTGCTGGAACGTTCGGCATGATTCTAACGATCCTTCTCGCCCCAGTTTTTTTCTGAATTTTATCTATACTCACCGCGGTCATGGTACTTATCAAGATTTTGTCATCCACCCGACCGAGCTCCAAGAACATCTTTTCACTATCCTGTGGTTTAACACACAAAAACAGCGCGTCACACTCATCGGAGATCTCTGCCGTCCTCGCCACACGATAGCCCTTCTCAACAAAGATACGAAGTTTCTCACCCGATCTGTTGCTCAAAATCACCTCCGAAGGTTCCAACAAACCAGACTCAACGAGCCTGCTTGCAATGATGCTTCCAATGTTTCCCACACCAACGATACCAATTTTCAAACTCTCACCTCCAAAACTTTTTTCTTTTTAGTTTACCATATTGAGATCCATTGAAAATTGGTGTAGAATGTTTTCAAGAAAAAACTTTCAGAAGGAGGGATGAGTGTGAAGAAACTTCTCACGATTTCTTTCATGATTCTTTCGATCTTGCTAGTTGCACAATGGAAACCAGCCAAACCCATCACTGTGATCGTTCCATGGCCTGCTGGTGGCTCGACTGATCAAGTGGCGAGAATGATAACGGCTCAGATGGAACCGCTCATTGGTAGAAAGTTCATTATTGTGAACACACCTGGCAGTGGAGGTTCTATTGGAACGTTCAACGCATGGCAAGCACCGCACGATGGTTACACTTGGACCGCAAACGCTACGTTGGATCTCACAAAATACGCTGTTTTGGGTTACATGAACGTCACGCACAGAGATTGGATTTACTTTCTGTGTGCCGAGGCTCCAAACGTGGTTGTCGTGAATCCGAACACACCTTACAAAACCATCGATGAACTTGTCAAAGCGTTGAAGGAGAATCCAGAGATACCTTTCAGCTCCGCAGGTACTGGTAGTGGTGGACACGTTGCGCTCGAAATATTTGTAGATTACTTCAAAATCAAATGCAAGCATATTCCATACGCCGGAGGAGCACCAGCAACGACGGCCGTGGTGACAGGTGAGGTCGTCGGCAACATGCAGTTCATTCACGAAGTGGCGGACATGGTGAGGGCAGGAAAACTCAGAGTTCTCTGCACGTTGTCTTCAGAACCGATCAACTTACAAGGTTATGGTGAAATACCATCGATAAGAAAGTGGTATCCAGACTTTCCAGACGTGCGGTTCCACTTTGGTTTAGTCATTCCGAAGGATGTTCCTGAAGAGGTTCCAAAGACGGTTGGTGAGATCTTCGAAAAGGCTGCTAACTCAGACGCATTCAAAGAATGGGCCCTCAAGGTGGGACTCACACCTATTTGTTATTATGGAAAGAAAGCAGAAGACATCGTCGAGCAGGTCGCAAGGAGAGTCACTTGGCTGCTCTACGATAAAGGTATCGCAACGATCTCGCCAGAACAATTTGGAATACCAAGACTTGGTCAATGAACCTTGGGTGCCCGCCACGCGGGCACCTTTCGGAGGATCAGAATATGAAAGATCGAATTTCTGCTCTTGTATTTATCTTGCTGGGTGTTTTCTTTCTTGTGGGAGCTTTGAAGATGCCAAGGACGACCGAATACGGTAGGTACGGTGCTCCAGGAATAGTTCCTGCATTCTTTTCGATCATGGTGATTTTGCTTTGCACGATCATGTTGCTGAGGAAAGAGAAAGTGAGCTTGACTGATTCGAAGCTTTCTTCAGAAACTCGAAAGGCTGAAAACCGAAGACTTTTGCTGGCGGCTGCGATGTTCTTAGCTTATGTGTTTTTGCTTGGAAAGGTCAACTTCGTCGTTTTAACTTCGATATTTCTGAGTGTTTCTTCTTCAATCTTTTTTAAGAAAAGATTTGTGCCACTGGTCTTGAGCGCGATAGGTGTCACCGTTGGAATCTATTATTTGTTTGCCCGTGTGTTTCTCCTTCCACTTCCTTGAAAGGGGTTCTGACGGATGCACACAGTGACAGTTTTCTTTCGATCCATATTGTCAACCCTTTTGGATCCGCTTCTCATGTTTCACCTTTGTTGGTCCACATTGCTCGGCATCTTAGTGGGCGTTCTGCCTGGCCTGACCGCAACACTCGGTGTTGCGATACTCACCACACTCAC
Organism: Pseudothermotoga sp.; assembly: GCA_025060105.1. Classification (NCBI taxonomy): domain Bacteria; kingdom Thermotogati; phylum Thermotogota; class Thermotogae; order Thermotogales; family Thermotogaceae; genus Pseudothermotoga; species Pseudothermotoga sp. Next base: position 91,408 of record JANXCS010000007.1, read on the forward strand.
TTTTGGTTTTCCTTCCGAAATTGCTATACCGATGCTTCTGTGTGTGTACATCGGGGCCATATACGGTGGCAGCCGAACGGCGATCGTGTTGAACATACCTGGTACACCGGCAAATGCAGCAACCACAGTGGATGGATTTCCCCTGGCTCGCTCTGGAATGGCTGGCTTTGCACTCAACGTGGCAACGATCATGAGCGGTATAGGTTCGATCATCGGTGCGATCTTCATCGTTTCCTTGGCCCCGGCGTTGGGTGCCATCGCGTTGAAATTCGGTTCTTGGGAATTCGCTGTGCTGGCAATCTTTGGAACTGTCATCGCTGGAAGTCTCACCGCTCCTAAAGATCCCCTCAAAGGTTGGATCGCAGGTTTTCTTGGACTCATGATCTCCATGATTGGCTTGGACGAGATCGTTTCTTTCCCAAGATATACTTTTGGAAATCTACAACTCTACGGTGGCATCTCTTTGCTACCTGTACTCGTTGGTGTTTACGGTATACCCGAGATATTGACGAGCCTCAAACGGGTAACGAAACCAGAAGTAGTGATGGACTTTTCGAAAGACAAAAGAAAACTATCCTATGCTGAGACGATAAAGAAAAACGCTTTCAACTTGATAAGATCTGGTATCATCGGCGTTTTTATAGGTGTCATACCCGGTGTCGGTGAAGACGTCGCTGCTTGGGTTGCTTACGATGTGGCTAAGCGTACCAGCAAAGAACCTGAAAAGTTCGGCCAAGGTTCCATAGAAGGGCTCACCGCTGCAGAAACCGCGAACAACGCTTGCGTCGGTGGAGCCATCATACCAGTGCTCACCTTGGCTGTCCCTGGCAGTGCTCCAGCAGCGGTGCTCTTGGCCGCGATGTGGATCCACGGTATCAGGGCAGGGCCACTGTTGCCATTACAGCATCCTGAAATGATAGGTTATGTGGCGGGTGCGTTCGTCGTCGCCACAATTTTGATGGTCGTGTTCGGCTTGCTCGTCACGAGATTGTTCCTGAAAATTTTGTTGGTACCAACCGAGGTTCTCATGCCCATCATATTCGTACTCTGTGTGGTGGGAACCTACGTTTTGAACGGCCGTTTGTTCGACGTCTGGGTGATGTTATTGTTCGGACTTTTGGGCTATTTCATGAGGTTGAACGAATTTCCCGCAGCGCCATTCGTGCTCGGCTTCATACTTGGACCGATGGCTGACACGAACCTCAGAAGGGCGCTGATGCTCACCAAGGGAAATCTGGCACCGTTTTTCACCAGACCAATATCACTCGTTCTCATCGTAGCGATGGTTTTGGTGATCACATCAAAATATTTTCCGAAAAGACGGGGTGAGAAACGTGAGTAAGATAAAGGTTGGTATCGTCGGTGCTGGTTTCGTCTCACACATACATCTGACCGCTTACAGAGAGAACAGAGAATACTTCGAAGTGGTGGGGGTCTGTGCGGCACACATAGAGAACGCGGAAAAGCTGGCTCGCCGGTACGGAATCGAAAAAGTCTTCGAAGATTTCGAGCGGCTCGCTTCTTCCAAAGATATAGACGTTGTCGATGTGTGCGTTCCGACGAACGTTCACGATCAGGTGATTCTCGCTGCTTGTAAGAATGGAAAACACATAATTTGTGAAAAACCTCTCACAGGTTACTTCGGGGAAGACGAGCCAAACGTGGAAAAGGTTGGAGAAATATGCAAAGAGCACATGTACAAAAAGTTACTTGAAAAACTTGAAAAGATAGACGAGGCCGTGAAATCGAGTGGGATCAAATTCATGTATGCTGAAAATTTTGTTTACGCTCCAGCTGTGAATAAAGCCAAGAGGTTGATATCCGCATCGAATGCACCGATCATGGAACTGAGGGCAGAAGAGAGTCACTCCGGCTCCCACGCAACCTATTCGAGAAAATGGCGCACCGCTGGAGGGGGAAGTTTATTGCGCATGGGTTCGCATCCGATCGGTGCAGTTATCCACTTGAAACATTTTGAGGGGAAGTTGCGCTATGGAAAACCCATCCATGTTAAATCGGTCTTTGCGGAGGTCGGGCAGTTGACGAAGCTTGAATCTGTGAGAAACTTTGGCAAACCGTGCATGGTGACCGATTGGTTCGACGTGGAAGATTGGTCGTGTGCGGTGTTGACTTTTGAAGATGGTTCAAAAGCGATCGTGATGTCAAACGACATAAGCTTGGGTGGGGTGAAGAATTTGCTCCAAATAAACACCGCAAACGGCATGATCTACTGTAACATGACGCCGAACAACATGATGGTTGCCTACACTCCCAATCCAGACACTTGGAAAGATGAATACATAGCTGAAAAGATAGAAACCAAGGCTGGTTGGACCTTTCCTTCACCAGATGAAGATTGGGTGAGAGGTTATCCTCAAGAGATGAGAGATTTCGCACTGTGTCTCCTTGAAGGTAAAGAACCAGAATCTGACTTCGAACTTGCTAAGGAAACCGTTAAAGTGATCTACGCCGCATACTTGTCCGCCGAAAAGGGTGTCAGAGTGGATCTGTTGTGAGGTGAAAAGCGGAATGGATCTTTCTTGTGAATACGTCGGCTTGAAACTTAGAAATCCCATCGTAGTTGCCTCCTCAGGACTGACTGAAAACCTCAAAAATATGAAAAAGGCAGAAGAGCATGGGGCAGCGTGCGTCGTTGTCAAATCTTTGTTTGAAGAAGAAGTGTGTAGAGTCTCACCAACACCGAGGTTCGAGATCATAGAGCGGCGCATGGGAAAATTGAAGTCCCACACGTTTTATTCGTTCGAACAAGCGAGCAATTTCGATGAACACAGATACTTCGAGGAGGTTCGCAGAGCCATCAACACTCTTTCTATCCCAGTGATACCCAGTATCAACTGTATCAGCGATGAAGGCTGGAAAAAATATGCAAAGATGGCAGAAGAGGTCGGTGCACCAGCCGTTGAACTCAACGTTTCATGTCCCCACGGTTCAATATCTTTCAGGGGAGGAGATGTGGAAGAAAAGATTCTCAATGTGGCACGCATCGTTCGAGACGTAGTGAAAATACCTATCATCGTCAAACTGCCCATGCAACTCTCTTCACCGATCTCAATGGCATCGATGTTGGAAAGAATAGGTGTGAATGGAGTTGTGATGTTCAACCGCCTCACAGGCTTGGACATAGATGTTGAGAACGAAAGGCCCATCATGCATGGCGGTTACGCTGGCCACGGGGGACCTTGGTCTTTCAACTGTGTCCTACGTTGGATTGCTGCGAGCAGCCCGCATTTGAACATTTCTATCGCCGCTTCTGGTGGTGTAGGCAGTGGTATCGATGTTGCGAAGTTCATCTACGCTGGTGCCGATGTCGTTGAAGTATGCAGTCTTGTATACCTTTCTGGTTACGAAGCCATAGGAACACTTTTGGAAGAACTCAAAAAGTTCATGGAGAAAAAATCTTACACCTCCTTGGACGAATTCAGGGGCAAAGTCAGTGGCTCAAAGATCCTGAACAACGAACAAGTAGATAGGAGACACATCTATGTAGCAAAGATAGAACCAAAACTTTGTACCATGTGTGATTTGTGCAGGCGTGTGTGCATATACGACGCACCTTACAAAGCTGAAAAAACCTATGTCATTTCAGATTTGTGCGATGGTTGTGGGTTGTGTGTGAAACTCTGTCCGACGAGGGCCATCAGCCTGATACCGAGGGGGAAAACAGAATGAAAAAGCTCTTCACTGACGTTGCGATCATCGGTGGCGGTGGGGCTGGCTTGCGAGCCGCGATCGCTGCGAAAGAAAAGGTGCCCTCTTTGAACGTGATGCTTTTGACCAAAAAGCCACTGGGTGTCGGTGGAACAACAGCGATTGCTTGTTCCGATAGAATGGCTTTTCACGCCACTCTGCCTTACACGTTGCCAGAGAAAGACAACTGGCGTCATCACGCCATGGATATCTATAGGATAGGCGGTGAGGTTTCGGATTACAATTTGGCCGAGTTGTTGGCCAAAGAGAGCGCGGACGCATTGGAGTACCTTTTGAATCTAGGTGTTCCTTTCGTAAAAAAGCTAGATGGAAAAATCGATCAATTTTTGACGGATGGTTCCGTTTACCCCAGGGCCTGCTACGTTGGTCCAGAGACAGCTGTAGAGATACACAAGGCTCTGCTGAGAAGGTTCAAAAATTTGAACATAGAACTGCGTGAAAACGCCATGTTGTATGATTTCCTAGTCAAAGACGGTAGGGTCATAGCGGCAAAGTTCGTTGACGTTCAAACGAACGAACGCTTCTGCGTTTTTGCCAGATCTTTTGTCCTCGCCACGGGTGGTGGAGGGAGGCTTTTCAAGAGAAACGTCTTTCCTTCGGAAATGACCGGGGATGGTTACGCAGCTGCACTGAGGGCAGGTGCAGAGCTTGTAAACATGGAATTCATGCAGATAGGGATATGCCATCCACACCTTCTGTTCGCAAGCTCAGGTAGCATGTTCAGAAGCCTTCCAAGGATCGTCGATGAGAACAATGAAGAGTTCGTTCAGCGCTATTTGAGCGAAGAGGATAGAAAAAGATTGACGGAGCTACAGTTTAAAAAAGGTGCGCACTGGCCTGTTTCTTACGAATCACCTACCAAGGTGATCGATCTGGCAGTGTATAAACATTTAGAGAATGGACACAGAGTGTTCTTCGATTTCACAAAGAACCCCTCTTATTTTTCTGCAGAGTCGATACCCGAAGAAATTTTGAGATGGAGTGAGAAAGTCGATGTGAAGCTCTTTTCACTACCAACGCCATATGAAAGGCTTTTAAAAATAAACCCTCGTGTAGTTGAGTGGCTGAGAGAAAGGCACATCGATCTGTCGAAAGAATGGCTCGAAGTTCAAAATGCACTTCAGCATTTTCAGGGTGGAGTGAAGATCAACGAGCGCGCTCAAACCTCTTTGAAGGGGCTTTATGCAGCTGGTGAGTGCGCGGGAGGCCAACACGGTGCGAACAGACCCGGGGGAAACTCGCTCTTAGACACCCAAGTGTTCGGCAAGATTGCGGGTGAGAACGCTGCCCTTGAAGCGCTGAACTCAGAGATTGTGAACATCGATGTTGATGACGAAAACTTCAACGGAAACGTCCCCGCAAGCAACGTCAGAGCCATTTTGATGGACCTCGTGTCTAAACATGGTTTTCTGGTGAGGATCGATGATGAGTTGGCCAAAGCGTTGAGAGAACTGGACAGATTGGATTTTGAAGGCGTCAAACTCGATGAGAAAGGTCTTGCTTTCATGCTTGAGACTAAGAATATGTTGATGCTTGCCAGAGTGATCTTAACGGCTGAACTCGCCAGGAAAGAGAGTAGGGGACCGCATTTGAAGTTCGAATTTTTCGATCCACCCAACATGAAATTCGTTCCAAGGAACGATGACTGGAACAAATACATAGTGATCACTTTCGCAGAAGGTCGATTGCACTGCGAAGTGAGAGAACCGATCAGGCCTATGGAGGGAACGGTATGAGATTTGCAGCGATGGTGCTCGAAAAATTCAACAAACCGCTCGAATTGAAACAGTTTGAAATAAACGATCTTCCGCAAGGATACGTACTTGTCAGAACTCTCGCCAGCGGGGTGTGCGGAAGCGACGTACACATAGCTAAAGGAGAAGATCCCAGAACACCTGTACCCATCATCTTGGGACATGAAGGCGTTGGAGAGGTTATAAAGATTTTCGGAGAGAAAAAAGATTTGAATGGAGAACCCATCGAACCTGGTGATTGGATCATCTGGAATCGTGGTGTGGTGTGCAGAAAGTGTTTTTGGTGCACTGTTGCAAAGCAACCTCATCTTTGCCCGAACAGGAAAGTCTACGGGATAAACATGTCTTGCAAGGATCATCCACACTTGTTTGGATGTTACGCTGAAGCTGTGACTCTATTGCCAGAAGTGGAAATTCTGAAGATTCCCAAGAACATTGATCCCGCCATCTTGGTGATCGCCGCATGCTCGGGAGCCACAGCGATGCACACGCTCGATTCAATCCAAGAATCACTCACTGATAAGACCATCGTTGTACAGGGTGTTGGGCCGCTCGGCATCTTCTGTGCCGTCGCGGCCAAAACGATGGGGGCTTCCCGTGTGGTGGTCATAGGTGGTTCTCCCGAAAGGCTGAGTCTTGCCAAAGACTTCGTCGATGTAGCTTTGAGCAGGAGGGAACTTTCAGAGGAAGAGAGACGTAAAAAAGTCTTACAACTCACCCATGGACGCGGTGCTGACATCGTCATTGAAGCTGCAGGTGACAGCAACGCACTGCTGGAGGGACTGAACCTGATCAGACGTGGTGGAATCTACTTGATCGCCGGAGTCGCTGTACCACAGAAACCAATTCCTCTTTCAGTTTACGAGCATTTGGTCGTGAAAGGAATCACACTCCACGGTGTGTGGGTGAGCGATACCGAACACCTCGTCCAAGCCGTACACATCGTGACGTCCCACCCAAAGGTTTTTGAGAACCTGATCACCCATAGGTTCAAATTGGATCGAGCCAACGAAGCTTTGAAGTGTGTTGAAGAGCGCAAAGCTTTGAAAGCCACGATCTGTTTTGACTGAAAAAAGCCGCGCGAATTCCGCGCGGATGATATACGAACCACCCTGAAACAGGGGCGAGTGTTCCGTCTAAAAACCGATGCCGAAACCTATCTTAAAACACGTCTTCTTCATTGAAAAATCATAGGCTAGTCCTACAAGAGCAAAGAAGTTCCTGCTGAAGTTGAATCTCACATCTCCAGAAAGAATCACGCTCGATTCGCTGAACATTCCAACCTTCAAGGTGATCTCGTCGAAATTTACAATGGTACCGAAAGACCATTCGGGCATCTTGAACGTGGCATCCTTCAGATCGATCTTTATTGGATACAGACTGGCAAAGAGAGAAAGAAAGTTCGTCAACTTTGAAACGTCCGAAAAACCCAAGACCAGATGAGTCCCTCGATCGTAACTGAATTTCGCTCCCACCTTCAACCCTTCAGTAACGACGAGTCTTTCCAAACCAACTGAAAACTGCATGGATGGTATCGTAAGATCGGCGCGCATCAAAATTCCGTTCTTCATCCAAAGAATCAAATTCACCTGACCTTGAAGATTTTCATTGAACATCACCACACCATAGATTTCGCTACGTTCCTTGGTGACATCTTCGAAAAAAAGTTCAAACATCTCATCGAGGTTGCCAAACGGGTGTACTCCCTCACTAGTCAATGTCGAAACCACACTCGATTTTGCATAGATAGCAACGTGCTGAAATCCTTCATCTTTTTTGAAAGTCACGACACCTATCGGGGTAAAAGCGTCCTTCTTCACCATGATTTCATCTTCAAACTGCGTTGGGCCATAGGGATCTGCCATCGAAATTTTCGTCACAACGCTCTCCTCGAGGATCTTCAAAGGTATGAGTTCGAATTTCAAACCCTTTCCAGTTCGGACACCTGTGAGAAGTGATAATTCCTCATTTGTCATCGTTACAGTTGCCTTCCTATTCAAGATCGTGGAAAGCCAAGGCCTTGTGGATGATCTACTTTTTTCCATCTTCTGACCAGCCTCAAAGCTCATTCGAACGAACGGCAATGCGACGTTCAGTTCCATTTCTTTTGGAAGGTAATTGATCGAAAAAAGCTCGCCATTCTTGGGAAACTTGGCTTCAATTTCCTTCAGACCAAGCTTTGTCACCGTTTCTCGATTGAGCTGTACAAATTCGAACTGGTAGATGACAATCTCGACCGCCACAGAAAGAACACAAAAAAACAGTGACAGGATCAAGACGATCTTTCTCATAAGAATGCTCCTTTCAGAGTTTCTCGACGCTCAAAAATATCACCAGTTCTCGCTGTGCGGACGAGTCAGATTTCGTTCCGAACAGATATCTGAGCAGAGGTATTCTCGACAACAGAGGTAAACCAGAGCTAGTTTGAGAGTCACTCTCCACTGTGAGTCCGCTCACTGCCACGGTTTGGCCACTTCTGATGATGACGGTTGTTGACATTTCGTTTCTCTTCGTTGAAAGTGTGCGCGTTGTACGCCCATTAGAAAAGTAACTGACACTCGGTGTGAGCGAAACTTCAATCTCGTTTTCACCCACAGTTCTTGCGACGATGTCCAAACCGATGCCCACATCGACTGTTTGTATTGTTGCGGCTGCGCCTTCCGGCTGAACAATTATGATTTCTCGTTGACCAACAAATAACTTTGCTGGTTTACTCTCTTTCACTATGATCCATGGATTGGCTTTTATCTTCGCTTGACGTTGTTCTTCGAGTGCCACTATCTTCGCCACGATCGTTCCAAAAACGTCGGTCTGTACGGCGAGTGAACCTGAGACCAGACCAACTATGGTTTGCCAGTTTTCATTGAGCTGTTGATCCGCTCCAAAAGTGTAACCGAGCTCTTCTAATCCGAGCTCTGAGAGTTTATCCTTCGAGATCTCTGTGACCAGAACACAGATTTTTATCTGAGCTGGGGGAACATCTATTTCTCTGAGTATTTTTTCGAAGTTCTGTACAATTTCAGCCGGTGCGGTTATGCTGATCTGATTCGTTTCTTTGTCAGATTTCAAAAAAGGTTCGTAAATAGTTGGTATCAAACTCATCACTGAATCTATACTCAGATACTTCGGCTTATACGTCTTCGTTTGGGCGATGTGTCTGAAAGCAGGATTCTTTGGATCGGCTGAACCGACGAAGTAAAAACCTTCCATCTTTATGTAAATGTATCCACCTGGCATGAGCACCATTTTGAGCGCTTGTTCCAATGGAACGTCTCTCAACTCAATGGTCACAAATCCAGAAATAGTCATGTCTGGGATTATCGGCACACCGGTCTGTGCGGAGATGTCAGCCAAAACGTCAAGAATGTACGCATCTTGGAAAATATTCGTCACCAACGGTTCTTGTTGAAAGAAACACACGATCGTACTCGTTAAGAAAATGAGCATCACTATTGATCTTTTCATACTCACTCGCCCCTTTCTATTCTTATCTTCTGCTTACCGATCACTTGTTGCCCTTTTTCAGATTCCAACCTAACGATCAATTCATAGTCTCCACTTTTCAAATCGGCTTCCAAAACGACCATGAAAAGTCTTTGCGTACCTGGCAGTATGGGATTTTCCTCCTTGTAAGAAGCACTGATGAGCCTTTCTGTGGTCTCAGGCAGTATAACGCCGTTCTCTTCGCGCTGTGGTAATACCCTCTCAAGGCCGAGGACTATCGAAGGCAATACATGAACATTGCCCTCGTTTTTCACCAGCAAATCGACCCCTAGACCTTGTTCAGTCGGTGCGATGCGTGCAAACTGCACGGAGTACTTCTCGATCATTTCCTCATCTTTCCCAACGAACACGAGCAAGTTAGTGCCCTGTTCACTTCTGAGATTTTCTGTAACCGCGGTGAACAAAACATCGAAGTAGTAACCTCCATTGACATCCTTTGGAGGCCTTGCACTGATCCTCACCTTTCTGCTTTGATTCGGCTTCAATTGGAAAGAATTCGGACTGATCTCTATCCAAGTTGGAACTTGACCTCTTTGTTCCACAGGGATCAGCTCGCCTGCAGTGTCGTAAACGAGAGGATAGATCGATCCCGACACATTGATAGTTTCCTTTCCCCTGTTGAAGATCTCAACCGTGACACTTCGAAACGCAGATGGTAAACACTTCAATTCAACGTTGCTTGGCTCAACAAAGATCATTGGTGCTCCAGATTGTTTTTGAATCTGTGAGACAATTTCGGTTTCGGCAACGTTCAACTCCGTTTCCAAAACAGCAGGCCTGTAGCCACCGTAATTGATGATCACCTTCGCAGAGTATGTACCTGGTGGGAACTGTCTGCTCGTTATACTCCTCAGTTCAACCTCGGCTTCTGGTAGAATATTTCCACTGCCAAGCGGAAACTTAGCCAAAGTCTTTCCATCCTTCGTCTTGATGGTCAGTTCTCCAGACGCTTGCACGTGTATGTTACCCCTGTTGATCACAGTGACGATGAAAACGTTCGCATCGTCTCCTATGGCTTTCCTCACCTCGGCCAGCGAAGCTATTTCGCCGATCTTTTTCATAGTCAAATCGGCTGCGTACAGTTCCATCTTCCTTCTGGTTCCATCAACGTTCAGTTCCACGAAACTCGCTATTTGATAATCCACCATGAGGCCAAATCCCACGGCATCTTCCATCCCAGTGAGCTCCTCTTTATTCGCAAGGAATTTGAGCACGATCGCCGCATACCTTCCCCCCGTTACTCCACGTGGAACGTTTATCTGCAGATCGACTTTTCCCGTTCTTTTAGGTTGAATGCTCAAACGTGTCGGCTTAACAGTTATCCATTTGGCAGCCGAATAATCCGTCGAACCGGCCGGTACGACCACATAACCGCCCTCTCTATTCTGCACGACATCCGCAACGAACACTTCGAAGTTCAGAGTTTCGAAGTCATCCGCATTGTCCACGTAGATCGATGCGGTGACCCTGTCGCCCTGCGAAACAGTTTTGCTCAGCAAAATTGGATCCACACGAACGTTGAAAGCAAAAATCGCCACGCTCAGTAAAAATATCAACCAAACTGTTCTTTTTCTCATCTTCCTCACCCCTGTTTTGAAATCTGAAAAAGCGAGGGATCTCTCCCCCGCTTTCACGTGATCCAAAGCTTTAATCCTTCCGAACCTTCGATCGATTCATTATTGTTGAGGTATCTGCGTGTAATTGTAATTTGGTTTGAAAAATCCCGTCGCTGGGTCTATCCATGGTTTGATCCTTTGAAGTGTGAGTATAACTTGTCCGGAAGTTTTGTAAGTGGACGCTGAGTTGCACTCTGCAACGAATATTTTGCTCCACAGTTTGGTCTCATAGCCGTAATGCAACTGGTTGCTGTCTGGAATAGTGAAACTGAAACTTCCGAGCGCAGATGCTGGTACAAACTGGACGTTTTGATTGCTCGAGCCAAAACCTACCCACAGATCGATGAAATCCTTCACGGTTGTGTAAGGGCCTTGGTAAGTCGGGCTGGCCAATCCAGTGAACGAAACCATAACTTCTCCGTTGCTGGCGATCTTAGCAGTTATGCAATCAGTCAAGTAAGTTCCAGGTTTTCTAACATACCAAGCCCACTTTGTTCCTGTCAAATTGAACTCGATCCACTGAGCAACTTGAACCTCAACTTCAGCATCGATTCTCCATTCTTGCTTATTGCAAGCTCCGCTCGCTCCACCCAACGCGAATGCCCACGCATCGGCCTGTACATCCTCTGGCCCATCGCTGATGGAAACCCATTGTCCGTCGACCCATTTCCACACTTCCAATTGTTGAGCTGAAAAAGCTGTGAAGGCGAAAATCATCAACATGGCTCCAACGATCAGTAGTACCTTCCTCATAACTTTCCCTCCTCTTTCCTTTCGGTTTGAAACTTTCACACCATCTCAACGTTTTTCGATATAGTTTTCAACCGCTTGGAGTGTGAACGTTATCGTGGCCGTGTTTCTGTAGGTTCCAGCTTGTTGATCGTTGATCTGGATCCTGTGTAAAAGATTCAGCATTTGTCCATTCTGCAGTGTGTACGAGATATTGTTCAGCTCCGGTGCGTTTAACCAAGTTTTTATGTTTCCAAGCTCATCGGTGAACGAATAACTCACGGGTAATTTTCCCTCTCCACCTCCTTCCAGAGAAAGATGATCAAAATTGGAGAAAGTGATAACGACAGGATGGCTACTTTTAACGATCGTCGCGTTGAGAAACTTTGCGACGTAATCTCCAGGTTTTTTCACATACCAATTCACCTTTCCTCCGGACACTTCTATGCACATTTGATCAACCTTTTCATTTCCACTCCAAGCAGTTTCCTTTCTCGTTCCTTTCATCACTTCGAGGTGTAAAAGAACGTACAACGTTTTTACGGCTTGCAACGAAGAAAAAGTTACTTCGTAATTTCCTTGATTCGTTGCAGGTGAATAGCTCTGCTTGTACGGAAACTGTCCAGGTGCAAGATCAACGTTGGTCAAATTCGTTGGCTCTTCACTCAGAACGTTCATGTGCGATACAGTGGCGAGCCAACCATCGAACAAGCTAAAGCTCACCTTCAGCATCCCATTTTGACTTTTTATGGTGGTTTGTCCAACCTTCTCAGTTTGGCCCGCTAAGATTTCGTAATCTCTCTGCACGCCGTCGAGGGGATAAACGGAGTAGTAGTACCACTTGGTGTTGTTCGTCGACGCTTTAATGGTCAACAACTGCGAACTGAACTGAGGCTCAGTTGGGGGGCGAAGAATTATCGAACCAACGATCGGGAAGGATCCACCGACGTTGGAAAACACATCTAAAGATGGCATCTGAACAATGATTTCTGATTCATCCCCATCCACTCGTTTCCAAAGGCCCGTGGCAGGATCGTATCTGTAAACCACTGGCAATTGGCCAAGCAAAATTGAAGAAACGAACACTAATATAAACAAGACTGAGCATGAAATCTTCCTCGACCATTCGCCCATGGTTATCCTCACCCTTCTGGGTTAGAAGATACTCACTCAACTGAAACTACACTGAAAATTAACTTTTGATCGGCTGAAAATCCACTCAAAATTGGCTCAGAATGGAAAAAATGGGGCAGGAAAAATGAAGGCGAGCCGTGCTCGCCTTCACGAAACGTAAGCAGTCAAGTCGAACAAACCATGGCCACTCAGATTGAAAACGATGACTTCCTCTTTCTTTTCTTCCTTCGCTCTGAGGGCTTCTTTTATGGCCCCCGTGATCGCGTAGGAACTTTCTGGTGCTGGAACTATACCTTCCAGTTTTGCGAACAGTCTTGCAGCATTGAAGACTTCCTCTTGGTCGAACGCCACCGCTTCCACCAAACCTTCCTTCACGAGGCGCGAAACGATTGGAGCTGCGCCGTGGTAGCGAAGACCACCTGCGTGTATCTTCGGTGGGATGAAGTCTTTACCGAGCGTGTACATTTTCAAAAGCGGTGTCATACCTGCGGTATCCCCATAATCGTAATCGTACACACCTTTTGTGAGCGATGGACATGCGGTAGGCTCACAGGCGATGAGTCTGATATTTTTACCAGCCAGCTTGTCCGGTACGAACGGCAAGACCGTTCCAGCGAAGTTGGAACCTCCACCATGACAGCCTAAAATCACCGTAGGTTTTTCGTTGAGTATCGATAACTGTTTCTTGATTTCAAGCCCTATCACAGTTTGATGGAGCAGAACGTGGTTCAAAACGCTACCAAGAGAGTACTTAGTCTGTGGATCCGAAACTGCAACTTCGATCGCTTCACTGATCGCGATGCCCAAACTTCCTGGCATGTCTCCGTTCTTTTCAAGCAGAGATCTACCGTAGTTCGTCCTGTCACTCGGACTTGGCACCACATCCCCGCCGAAGAGCTTCATCAAGTACTTGCGCATAGGTTTTTGCTCGTAACTTATCCTCACCATGAACACGTTCACGGCTAGGCCAAACTTGGCACCAGCGTAACACAGGGCGCTTCCCCACTGTCCCGCGCCGGTTTCTGTCACGAGACGTTTCGTGCCGGAGATTTTGTTGAAATAAGCTTGTGCGAGTGCCGTGTTCGTTTTGTGACTCCCAGTAGGACTCGCTCCTTCGTACTTGTAATAGATCCGTGCCGGGGTTTGGAGATACTCCTCCAGATAGTTTGCTCTGAACAGTGGTGTTGGTCTGTAGACTGCGTATTCTCTCAAAACAGGTTCGGGGATCGGAATCTCGCGCTCGTCACTCACTTCCTGTTCAATGAGAGGTTTTGGAAAGATGACTTCGAGCGCTTGAGGAGAAATGGGTTGTCTCGTTTTTGGATCTAGCGGAGGATCCAATTTGAAAGGCAAATCTGCAAGCACGTTGTACCAATACTTCGGCATGTCTTCAACTTTCAAATCCACCCTGATTCTCACGAATCCCACCTCCAATTTTCGGTTTCAAATAAAAAAGGGGCTCTCTTTTTCAAGAGAGCCCCGATTCGATACGAGGTGAAGGCACGCGGTGCTTACCCCACCGAATCGGGGCAGCACCACCACCAGTTGTTCAGAAGAGAAACACACACGTTTCGATCCATGAACCTCACAGCTGTCAAAACGTTCACCTCTGGTTTGAGATCATTATAACATTGAAGATCACACTTGTCAAACTGAAAGTTTACCGTCCGATCGTTTTGGTGTAAATCACAAACAAATTGCCTTTCTGTAGATCCGAAGTAGAATAAAAATCAGAGGTGATCTTAGTTGAAGATCGTTTTTCGATGGTTTGGTGAAGATGATCCAATCAAATTGGAGCACATCAGACAAATACCTGGCGTTGAAGGGATCGTCGGTGCGCTGTTCGATGTGCCTGTGGGAGAAGTGTGGCCATTTGAGAAGATAATGAAACTGAAAAGCACCGTCGAATCGCACGGATTGAAATTGGAAGTCATAGAGAGTGTGAACGTGCACGAAGATATAAAACTCGGTCTTGCTACAAGAAAACGATACATCGACAACTATAAAGACACCATCGTGAATCTCGCCAAAGCTGGCATAAAAGTGATCACGTATAACTTCATGCCCGTCTTCGATTGGCTCAGAACGGATTTGAAGTATAGACTACCAGACGGTTCTGAAACGATGTACTATGACGATGAGCTGGTCCGTAATATCACTCCCAAACAACTCGTCGAATCCATGAAGAAAGGCTCTTCTAATTTCATCCTCCCAGGTTGGGAATGGGACAGGCTGGAACAGCTCGAAAAGACGCTGAAGATGTATGAAGGAATGAAAGAAGAAGATCTCTTCGAGAACTTGACCCATTTTTTGAAGGAAATCGTTCCTGTCTGCGAACAGTTCGGTGTGAAAATGGCCCTCCATCCAGACGATCCACCCTGGAGTGTGTTCGGTTTGCCCAGAATCGTGACTTGCCAGGAAAACATAGAAAAGATTCTCAAAACAGTTGACAGTCCTTCTAACACCATAGCTCTATGCACAGGTTCGCTGGGTGTGAACACGAAGAACGATATTCCATCCATGATAAAACAGTTTGGTCGCATGAAGAGGATCAGTTTCGTCCATCTGAGGAATTTCAAACTGTTGGGGGAAAGAAAATTTTACGAGAGTGCCCATCCGAGCTTCTGTGGTTCGTTGGACATGTTCCAGATCGTTAAAACACTGCGCGATGTGGAGTTCGACGGTTATCTCAGACCAGACCACGGTAGAACGATCTGGGGAGAAAAAGCCAGACCAGGCTACGGTTTGTACGACAGGGCACTGGGCATAACTTACATTTTAGGCCTCTGGGAAGCGACAGGAAAAATGACTTGAGTTTCCACAAAGTGTGGAAAAGACGAAAATTTCACGAAATTTTATGGGGCGCACCATCTTTCACTTCAACTTTTCAAGTTCACCCTGTGCGTCTTTCATGGCTTCTCTGTGAGCACCGATCAACCACGGATGTGGTTCGCTCTCCAAAACTTTTCTGAACATCTCCTTGGCTTTTTCTCTTTGATTCATCTTCAGATACAGATACCCCAGCTCTAAAAGGATGTTTGGATAGTTCGGTGTAAGTTCTAAGGCTTTTAAAAGTAGCTCTTCCGACTTTTTGTAATTGTAGAGAGGCCAGGGAACATCCCGATACCTCATTCCAGACGCTATCAGAGCGAACGTTTTGTACAATCTGCCTTCCTCATCGTTTTCATCGAGCAAAGATATGGCTGTGTTTATGTATTTATCGAAATCGCCGAGCATGAACAGGCTCTGCACTATACCTTTGTACTGAGCGAGCCTTCCTATGGCCGCACCGGCAACGTAGTGAGCCCTACCGTTTTTACTGTCCAACTTGATCGCTTCTTCGGCGTACTTCCTAGCTTGCTCGAGCGTTTTTTCCTTCAACTTTTCTGGTACGCCCCAGTCTCCGTACTCCAGATAACAATCTGCAAGTATCGTGAGCAAACGAGAATTGGACTTCAACTCAGTTCGTGCCTCGATCGCTCCGATGAGTTGTTCCATCTTGACAGCGTCTCTGTCTCTTCTGATCTCGTAGAACGACAGATTCACCTCTTGCTCAAAGGAGGCAAAGAGTAACGCTGTGATCAAGAGTATGAGCGAAATGGATGCATACCTCATGCACATCCCCCTTTCGATACGATCTGCACAACAACATTATACAATTGAAAGTTTCCCTCAAACTTGGTTGGTTAAAATTTTTTTAGAAGTTCTACGGAGGCGAGTGAAGTTTGGAAAAAATCCAGTTCAAAATGACTTTCACAGTTACAGGCATGACGTGTGCAACGTGTGCGAGGATCGTTGAACAGGCTTTGAAAAAAATCGAAGGTGTGAACTTCGCTTCCGTCAACCTAGCGACTTCAACAGGCTTCGTCCTCGCAGAAAGGATGATAGATTTTGAAAAGATCAAGAAAGCCATCGAAGAGGTTGGCTACGGTGTCGAGACCGGTCTACCTCAAGATATCGAGGTCAAACGGTACAGACAAGCTAAGAGAGATCTTCTAATCGCATGGTTGACCAGCTCGCCTTTGATATTCTTGATGATCTTTCACATGTTCATGGTACAACGAACCCATCCGCTCTGGTTGGAAGTCTCGCTCTCAGCCTTCGCAATTTTTTATGTTGCTAGAAAGACCTTCAAGGGAGCTTGGATAGCTCTGACGCACAGGCATTTCAACATGGACGTGCTCATCTCTCTGGGAGCTATCGGTTCTTGGATGAGTGGTGTGATCAAGTTGGCTGGACTGCCAGTTGTTTCCTTTGCTTCCATAGGGGCGATGATCGTCGCTTTCCACGTCACGGGAAGATTCATAGAATCGTACTTGCGTGACAAAGCGAGTAAGCAGTTGAAAAGCCTCGCTCAACTTCAAGCAAAAGAGGCTCGAGTGATCGATGGTTCAAACGAACTCTTCGTGCCGATAGAAGCTGTGAAAGAAGGTTTCATCGTACTAGTGAAACCTTCAGAGAGGATACCCGTTGACGGCACGATCGTTGAAGGAGAATCTTATTTAGATGAATCTCCAATAACTGGAGAATCTGTGCCCATTTTGAAGCGCGAAGGGGACACAGTCACGTCAGGTTCTCTGAACCTCACTTCAACGGTGAAGATCAAAGTGACGAAAGTTGGGGAGGACAGTTTTCTTTCCCAAATACTCAGGCTCGTTCAACAGGCACAAGGCTTCAAAACACCCATCCAGATCCTCGCAGATCGGATCACCAACTGGTTCGTGCCCACGGTCATCCTTCTGGCGATTTCTAGTTCCACGATCTGGTACTTCTATTATCAAAGATTTTCACCGTTTCTGGAGAAAATCAGGCGTTTCCTTCCTTGGATCGCGGAGACGAACGAGCCCCTGAGTTTCTCCATCTTCGTTTTCGTATCCACGATCGTCATAGCCTGTCCGTGTGCACTCGGATTGGCCACGCCCATGGCCCTGCTCGTGGGAACAACCCGCGCGATGAAGAAAGGCCTCCTCGTGAAGAACGCCGAAGCCATCCAGACGATGAAAGACGTCAGGTTCATCTTGATGGACAAAACAGGCACACTCACGTTGGGCGAACCGAAGGTGGTTGAACACAATCTGGATCGAAAGCTTTTGAACATCGTGGCGAGCATTGAAAAAAGATCGAACCATCCTTTCGCCAAAGCGATCTCAAAGCTCGCCCACGATGAAGTTGAGATCGAATCGTTCAAAGAGATAGCTGGTGAAGGTGTCGTCGCGACTATTGAAGAGAAAGAATACTTCATCGGCAGGCCTGTAGACTATTCACGTTACGAAGAGCTCCTCTCACAGGGTAGAACCGTCGTGGAAGTGAGGGTGAACGGGACCGTCGTGGGATTCCTCGCTTTAGAAGATACCGTCAGGGAGGATGCTGAAAGGGCCATACAGAAACTCAAATCTTTGAAGATGGAACCTGTGATGGTAACGGGTGACAACGATAGAACAGCTCGTTCCGTTGCGAAAAGATTGGGCATAGAAAAAGTTCATTCGGGATTGAAACCACAAGAAAAACTTGAACTTGTGAGGTATCATCAATCTATGGGAAAGAAAGTTGCCATGATCGGTGATGGAATGAACGATGCTGCCGCACTCAAAGCTGCCGACGTTGGTATAGCCATGGGTTCTGGAACGGACATCGCCATGGAAAGTGCGGACATCATCATCGTGCGTGGGGGAATATCGAAAGTAGTTGAAGCCGTGGAGATCTCGAACAAAACATTCAAAAAAATCAAGCAAAATCTTTTCTGGGCTTTCTTCTACAACGTTGTTGCGATACCTTCAGCCATGATGGGATTGTTGCACCCCCTGCTGGCTGAGACGGCGATGATTTTGAGCTCCATCACCGTCACGATCAATTCTTTGAGTTTGAGGAGGGAAGATGCATGAAATATGAACTATACGTTCCAAACATTTCTTGTGGGCATTGCAGAATGAGAATATCGAAAGCTTTGGATGAGCTGGGGATGAAGAACTACCAGATAGACATCGCTCAAAAGAAAATAACCTTGGAGACCGAAACAATCGAGCCGATATTGAAAAAGCTACAGCAAATTGGATATCCTGCAGAAAGCTACAGACAAATATGAACCTCAACGATTCACAATCTTGAACAACTTGACGATCAAAAAGATCAAGAACGCCAGAAAGAGTATTGGCAACACCAAGATGAACAAGCCGAGCAACGCGAAAACAACTACAAGTGCGCCGATACCGATCGCTATGAAGCCTGCGAAGAATGGCAAAAATTTGAAAAACAGATAAATCAAAAAAATCACACCGAGGAACGCAAGAAAATGAAGCACAAGATCACCCCTCACAGTTTCACAGGCACGATTTTTCAAACCAATTGGAGTGGAACCTATCGAGCACGGCTTCAAGTTTGTTGAAGCTCTCTGAGTACCATCTCTGGTGGAACTTTCTCGAGCAACGCGATGCGCTTGTGGATTGGTGGATGTGTGCTGAACAAATTTGCAAAGAAACCCTCCTTTTCGTTCACCTTCCTTTTGAGTGGATCTGAAATGAACAAATGAGCCGTTGCGATCGTGGCATTCTTCACCTTGGGCTTCATCTTTTGAGTCTTGGCAATCTTTCTCAACGCGTTGGACAAGCCTTTGGGATTTCTCGTCAGTTCGACTGCTTTAGCATCCGACAGATATTCTCTGGTTCGAGAAACAGCAAAGATGGTGATCCTTCCAATCAATGAAAACAGTGTCGCAACTAAGGCTATGATCAAGAGTGCAACCAACAAGTAAGCAACTCCGCTGTCTTTTCCCTTTTTACTCGATCTGCGCGGAGTTGAAGACGAAGCAAGAAGTCTCAAACTCCTCCAAGCGAACAACTGCACCAAGACCATCGTACCCAGAATGGCACTGATGGTGGTCATCAACAGTGTGTCTCTGTTGATGATGTGACTCACTTCGTGCGCAACGACGCCTTCCGTTTCCTCCCTGTTCAAATTCTTCAGCAGGCCAGACGTCACACAGATTGCACTGCTTTCCCTCCTGAATCCCGTCGCAAAAGCGTTGATGTTCTCATCCTCCATCACGTAGAGCTTCGGAACTTCTTTCAACCCAGCCGCGAGACACACCTCTTCAACGATGTTTTGAAGTTGCTTTTCTTCGAAATCTTTTTCATTGATGGGCCTTGCTCCTACGGATCTTAAAACCAACGAAGCGCCCGAACTGGTTCCAACGAGCGTTTGGATCAAAGCGATGAAGATCAGAACGATCGTTCCCGCAGGAAAAACTCCAAACAGAGCGTCTATCAAAAGGCCAAGAATCCCCATCATGAGAATGAAAACCGAAACGAGCAAGTATGTGTTTCTGATGTTCCTCTTGTGAAGTTCTACAAAATCCATCGCACCACCTCCCCTTTGCCCGATCCTATCACAAAAATAAAACCCCGCTCAAGCGGGGTTGCACTCTGCAAAGTTGATCAGAACGAAAGATCCACTTTGGGTGTTTCCTTCTCGGTGGCAGCAGCTTCGAAGAACGGAAAGGCTTTGAAATTGAACATCCTCGCTACGATGTTGGTTGGGAACATCTCGATGGACGTGTTGTACTTCATCACCGTGTCGTTGTAGAACTGTCTAGCGTAGCTGATCCTATTTTCCGTGCTGGTGAGCTCCTCCATGAGCTGTTTCACCTGCTCGTTCGCCTTCAGTTCAGGATATCTCTCGAACACGGCGAGCAGTCGAGCCAGTGCACCAGAAAGCTCGCCTTCAGCCTTTATACGATCGTCTATCGAACCACCAGAAACAGCTTTGGCACGTGCGTTGATCACGGCTTCCAAAGTTTCTTTCTCAAACTTCATATAACCCTTCACGGAATTCACCAAGTTTGGAATGAGATCGTGCCTTCTTTTGAGCTGAACATCGATCTGACTCCACGCATTTTCAACACGCTTTTTCTTCGAAACTAGTGAGTTGTAAGTGCCGATGAACCAGACGATCAATATCAAAACGATCGCTACGATGATTCCAACAATGAGCATACGAACACCTCCGAAAGCTAATATACCACAAAAATAAAACCCCGGCCGAAGCCGGGGTAAAGAACTATTACCAACAAACTTCAGAACGACACGCCTAGGCTCCAACCAACCGTAACTTTCGATCCTTCGTAAGAAGCACTGACGGTATGACTAAGCAACTCTGTCTTCCAGCTGGCATAACCAACGAAGTTCAACTTTGTAAGGTCTGTGATGTTTGGCAGGATGAAATCAGCACCGAGTGTGACTGGGCTCAGAGCGGTTGTTACCAAGGCTATTCCAAGTTCGTTACCTTTTGCAAATACGAAACTGCCTTTAAATTTTTCAATACCGAAATCAACACCGAACAAGTAATCTTTGAGCATACCCGTGAGAGTACCAGCGCCTGCATCGAGTGCAACATAACCAAAACCTTTCAAAGTGGCATTTTTAATTTCGAGCGCTTTCGCAAGATCTATTGTTGCACCAGCGCTAATTTCGGGGAATTTACCTGCTCCGGCAGAAACGATACCCTTTGCCAACAAAGTCAAACCAAGGAACGAGAAACTCAAGCTGTTGTAAACATCAACATCGATTGATGTAGCTGCTGGCGTATAGGCATAGACGGTCAAAGAATCTTTCAATTCACCGGATGCGATATCAAATTTCAGTGCTACTGCATCTGTTCTGTTTCTGGAGGTGAAGCTTGGTGGTGTTACAATCCAGCTGAAGTTGCTACCTGTTGCCAGAGTATAGCCTCTGGACAACTTACCAACTTGCAGTGTTACTGTGAAAGCATCTGAAACGTACAGCTTCTGCCATACGTATGTACCCCAGTTAAGGTCAATTTGCATATTGACATCGGACGCTGGAGCTGTTCCTGGAAAGTTTCTTTCGAATGTGACAACAAAACCAGTCATGGTTGCAGAATCAGAAGATCTCATGTCGAGTGTAGCGAAAGGTTCAACTGCTACACTGAAAGTATTAGCCGAAGCGTCGTAAGTCAACTTCGGTGTCACGAAGAACCGACCAGTGATACTCACAGCGCCGAAAGCTGCAACTGTTACCAGGGCGACCAGTAAAACAAGCAGTTTCCTCATAACTCAACACCCTCCTTCACTTGTAATTTTTTACCCCAAGTGGGGTTCACATTGCACCCACGATCATGGCGGCGACTGCCAATATTATAGCCCCTATGACTGCGCCGGTGAGTGCCGCGTTAGCTTTGGAGAGATCTTCTATCTTTTTGAGAAGTTCGGCTTTGACATCTTCGATCGATTTCGTCGTGGCTTGGAACTTTTCGTTCGTCTCAGATTTCAAAGATGCCACTGCTGCGTTCGTATCTTCTTTCACTGCGAACAAGCCATCCCTCAACTCTGAAAGCTGTGTGTTTATGGAATCGATCTGGTCGAGTACGTAGTCGATTTGCTCTTCGTGCTGTGACTGGAAATCTTTCAAAGCGGCTTCAAGCTGTGACAGCTTCGAACTCAGCTGATTTTTGAGCTCTTCGATCTTCTTTGCGGTATCGGCTGTGAGATTGGCGATCGCCTTTGCATTTTCGTTGGCTTTAGCTTCAACTTCTCCAACTTTGCCTTCGACGCCACCCAATTTGCTTTCAAGATTGCTGACCTTCTCACTCAATCTGTCGAGTCTGATCGATAGATATCCGAGCGTTTTCACAGCGTTGTCCAACGCTGAAGATAGATCTCCAACCTGAGATTCGAGAGCTTCGACCCTGTTTGAAATGTTCCTCGTATAAGCTGTGAGATCTTTTACGATGTTCTTTACAGGTTCGATCGCAAGCAATTTTTTATCGATCTGTGCGATCTTACCTTCAAGCTTTGAAAGTGCCTCTTGGAAGGTTGCAACGTTTTCGGAAAGTTTTGCTTCAAGGCTTGAACTCAGCTTTGCGAGCTCTTCATCGTGCTTCTTCTGCAAATTCGCCAACGCTTCGTAGAGCTTGATGACGTCTTTGTCATGGATGTTCACAGTTTGTTTGAGAGATTCGAGCGCTTTGGTGAGTTCTGTAACATCCGTTCTTGCTGCGAGTTCTGCAACCTTCTTTTCCAGATCGTCCACCCTCCGAATGGTTGAGCCAAGTTTCACACTGACGGCGTCCAGAACTTTCAAAACGTCACTGATGTAAGGACCAACGATCTCAGTTTCGATGAGTCCGATCAATCTGCTGATCATGGCTGCTTCTTCGTAGCGTGTTATGTTGCGATCACCCTTGAAGGTCCCATCTGGATAACCAATGACGATACCCTTCTCTTTCAAATGTTTCACATACCCATAAGCCCAATGCTTTTCAGGAACATCGGGGAACATGCCTGAAGCGAACACCCCAACGGCGATGAAGATTGCTACGACTGTGAAAAGAAATCTCTTCATAACGCCAACCTCCCTTCATATTGTTATCTTCGGTGGGAACTTTCCCCCCACTTGTCAAAGACCAAAACAATCCAGATCAAAATTCATTATAGCACCAAGCAAGTTTGAAAATCAAGTCTTCAACTGATCCGTTTACGAACAAGTTTAAAGAAATGTCTTTTACCCACCTTGAGTATTCTCTCTGTATCGAGCTTGACCGTCGTATGGATGTCGATTATTTTTTGTCCGTCCAGCTTCACGCCACCTTGCTGGATCAATCTCTTCGCTTCACTCTTACTCGCAGCGACGTTCAACTTCACGAGTAATTCTACCAGTTCAACCTGGTCTGTGTCAAGCACCAGCGTAGGTAAATCTTCTGGGAGCTCCTTCTTTGAAAAAATTTTCACGAACTGCTCTTTGGCCTTTTCCGCCTCCTCTTCTCCGTGGAAGAACTTGGTTATCTCAAAAGCCAACGTCAATTTGACGTCCCTCGGATTGATCTTACCTTCTTTCATGAGTCTTTCGTACTCTTCTATCCTTTCTTCAGGAATTTGAGTTAAAAGCCTCATGTACTTTGTGATCAACCAATCTGGAATGGACATGAGTTTTCCGAACATCTCGTTCGGATGGTCGTTGAAGGCGATGTAGTTACCATAGCTTTTGCTCATCTTCATTTTTCCATCGGTTCCCTCTATGAGGGGCATCGTCATAACGATCTGAGGCTCTTGTCCAACTTGCTGTTGAATGTGTCTTCCAACGAGGAGGTTGAAATATTGATCGGTTCCACCCAGTTCCACATCGGCCTCTATCGCCACGGAATCTTGGGCTTGTGCGAGCGGATAGAGAAATTCGGCTATGGAAATGGGAACGTTTTCTTTGTACCTTTTAGAAAAATCGTCCCTTTCGAGCATGCGAGCCACAGTGTATTTGGAAGCAAGCTTTATAACATCCGCAAAACTCATCTTGGCGAGCCATTCACCGTTGAAGCGAAGCTCCGTCTTATCTCTGTCCAATATCTTGAAAGCCTGTTCTGCGTAGGTTTGCGCATTTCTCTTCACTTCCTCTTCGCTGAGCATCGGTCTTGTGGAATCCCTCCCAGATGGATCACCTATCTGAGCGGTGAAATCGCCTATGATGAGCACAACCTTGTGACCGAGCTCTTGAAACTGTCTCAACTTAAAAAGAACAACGGCATGGCCAAGATGCAGATCTGGCCTTGAAGGATCCACACCGAGTTTCACACGCAACTGTTTTTTCCTCTTGAGCTTATCCAACAACTCTTCTTCGTTCACAAGATCTACCACGTTCTTTTTCAGAATCTCCAGCTGTTTTTCTGGTTCCATCACATCACCTCGATATGAAAAAAGCCGTCAAAATACTGCTCACCATGAAAGCTATGGCAAGACCGAGCGTGATCTTACCAGAAGTATCGAGACCTTTCTTCCTTCCAAACATGGTGTAGAGTGCTCCGCTACCAAAAGCTCCGCCGAGCTCGGCGAACTTGCCCATCTGAACGATCACCATGTAGATGAGCCCTGCGCTGATCAGTGAATGAAGAACTATCATGAACGTTTTCACAAACTCCACCTCCTGCTTGCAAATATAACACACAGCTTTGCAAAATGAAAGCCCCCCATGAGGGGGGCTTTCAGTTAATAACTACTTAAATTATTTTGCTTGGACCTTATTTTTCTTCCAATCTTCACATGGCCAGCCGAATGTGACAGATCCATTGCTCAACTTGATAGCTCCTGCCCCCATGTCGATATAATAATTGGCATTAGCTGTTAAAGCCGTTGCAAACTGAGTTGGACTTGCATCTTTCAAGCAAATACCAAGATATTTGTATTTTGTGTCTGAAATTGGTAGTTCTTTGAAATCAGGTTTGTCTTCTGGCAGGATACTGTACATTGCTGCATAACCACTGTCCCAGGGTTTATAAATCGTTATC